>NZ_JANQDC010000010.1:0-61486 GCF_024723695.1 Campylobacter sp. S4:11
GATAAAAAAGAAGATAAAAAAGAAGATAAAAAAGAAGATAAAAAAGAAGATAAAAAAGAAGATAAAAAAGAAGATAAAAAAGAAGATAAAAAAGAAGATAAAAAAGAAGATAAAAAAGAAGATAAAAAAGAAGATAAAAAAACTCCGGCGCAAAAAGAGCTTTTTGTGCTTGATGTTAAAAAATTAGATAATGGTATCTTGCTTGATTTAAGTGAAAAAATCAGCCAAAAAGACATTAAAAACTTTACTCTTAAAGGTGATAAGAATTTTCGTTATGTTGCAGATTTTGATGGAATTTTAAAAGGACCTAAGAGAACTTTTGAATTTAAAGATTTTGATATTATCGTGTCGCAATTTAACCCAACAAGTATGCGTTTGGTCTTAAGCTCAAAAAAAGAATTAAAGATCAAAATAGAGCTTAAAGATCAAAGTCTTTTTATGGGGCTTGAAAAAGTAGAAAAAAAAGAAGAACCCAAACCTATAGTTAAAAAGCAAAATGAAGTTAAAAAAACAGAAGCAAAAAAAGAAGTTATTAAAAAAGAGCCTTTATATATTTTAAAATCAAGTAAAGATAAAAACGGTGTTAGTTTAAAATTAAACAATGATATTGATATTGAAGATATTAAAATTAATTCTTTTAAAGATGGTAAAACATATCGTTCTATTGTGAGTTTTGAAGCCATTCTAGAAGGTGATAGAAAAAAAATTGATATTAACAAAAATCAATTTATTACAATAGTGCAGTTTAATAAAACCACAGTAAGAGTTGTTTTAAATTCCACTAGTGATTTTAAAGCTAGTCTTGATTTGGACGATGATGAGTTGTTTATAGGTTTTGAAAAAAAGATTAAAAAAGCATCGACAAAAACTACCTCTAAAACAACAAAAGTTACTATTAAAAAGTCAGGTAAAATCATAGTGATTGACCCAGGTCATGGAGGTAAAGATCCAGGTACTTTGGGTGATAAGGGAGTTAGAGAAAAAGATGTGGTTTTAAGTGTGGCCTTAAAACTTGGAAATGAACTAAAAAAAAGAGGATATAGAATTTATTACACAAGAAGTACGGATAAATTTATAAACTTAAGAGATAGAACTTCTATGGCTAATGAAAAAATGGCAGATTTATTTATTTCTATCCATGCAAATGCAGCTCCAAATAAACAAAGAGCTAAAACTCTTGAAGGTATTGAAACTTTCTTTTTGTCGCCTGCAAGAAGCGAAAGAAGTAAAAAGGCTGCTGAACTAGAAAATCAATCCGATTTCGAAGAGATGAATTATTTTTCTAAGCAAACCTTTTTAAATTTTTTAAACCGTGAAAAAATCGTTGCTTCAAATAAATTGGCTATTGATGTACAAAAAAGTATTTTGAGCAATGTAAGAAAAAAATATAAAGTTGTTGATGGCGGGGTTAGAGAAGCTCCTTTTTGGGTTTTAGTGGGTGCACAAATGCCTGCTATATTGATTGAGACAGGTTATATTAGTCATCCTGGTGAAAGAAATAGATTAACAAATAAGAATTTTCAAGAATTATTAGCTATTGGTATTACTAATGGTATAGAGAGTTATTTTTATAAAAATCAATGAAAAAAGCAAATATTATCATTAAAAACAATGCGCCTTTTTCTTTAGATTTTGATGATTATTATTTTAATTCTAGCGATGGTTTAAGCGAGAGTGAATTTATCTATACTAATGCTTTTGAATTTCAAGCAAAACAAACTATCATTGCAGAACTTGGTTTTGGTATTGGCTTAAATTTTTTCCTTACTTTAAAGCGTTTTATAAAAGAAAAAAAAGAGAATCAAAGACTATTTTATCTTAGTTTTGAAAATTTTTATATAGAAAAAGATAAATTAAGAGAAATTTATAAAAACCTTGGTTTTTATGAGGAATTTAAAGAGTTTTTAGAGCAGTTTTTAAAATTTTATCCCCCATGTAGAGATGGAGTTTATAGATTTTATTTTCAAGATTGTTTTTTAGATTTGGTATTTGGTGATGCTAAAGAAAAGTTGCAAAATTTAGATTTTAAAGCTGATGTTTGGTATTTAGATGGTTTTGCACCTGCTAAAAACCAAGAGATGTTTGATGAGGATGTTATAAACAAAGTTGCTAAAAATTCAAAAATAAGTACCAAGATTTTAACTTTTTCTTCCGCAAGCGTTTTAAAAAAAGCTTTGATTAATAATAATTTTCAAGTGCAAAAGATCAAAGGTTTTAGAAAAAGAGAAATGATACAAGCTGTTTTTAATGGCCTTAGTTTTGAAGATAAATTTGCTTATTTTAACACTCCAAGTTTAAAAAAAGAGATTCAAAAAATAGCTATAATTGGAGCAGGTATAGCTGGAGCGAGTATAGCTTATGAGCTTTCTTTAAGAAATATTCAAGTAGATGTTTTTGAAAAAGAAAATTCATTAGGTAAAGGTGCTTCTGGAAATATCAATGGAATTTTAAGTTCTTTGATTTTAAAACCAGATGTTTTACTGGGCGAGTTTTCACAATATGCTTTTTTAGAGGCAAGTAGATTTTATAGGCAAATTTTAAATTTAACTCCACAAGGGGTTTATGAATTTGCTCATAATGAGCTTATGCAAGAGCGTTTTAATAGTCAAAAAGATAATGTTTTATTTGAAATTATCAATAATCAAGCTTTTTTAAAAGATGGAGCATGTATAAGTCCACAAAAAGTAGTAAAAGAGCTTTTTAAAAAAAGTAAAGCTAATGTTTTTTTTGAGTATGAATTTAAAGATTATTCTTATGAAAATGAAAAGTTTTCTTTGCAATTTAAAAATCAAAAAAAATTAAAAGATTATGATGTGTTAATTTATGCTCAAGGTGCTGGTGTTAAGCAATTTTTAGAGTATAAATATATGAAATTAAGCAGTGTTAGAGGTCAATGTACTCACTTAAAACCATTTTTAAAAAATATTCATGCTCTATCTTCAAAAGGTTATATTTGCCCTATCAATGAAGAATTAAATTTGCAACTTATTGGTGCAAGTTATAATAGGCTCAATCAAGATACAACGCTTTTGAAAAACGATGATTTGCAAAATATTGAAAATATAAAAGAGTTTTTACATGATGAAAATTTAAAAATTATGGGTGGAAAAGTAGGATTTAGATCATATTCTAGTGATAGATTTGCTATAATAGGTCAAGCCTATGATGAAAATTTTTATATGCAAAATTACAAAGCACTTTTATGGCATAAAAATAAAAGTCAAGTAGCACCAAATGAATTTATTCCTTTGTATTTTTCTATCGCTCATGGATCCAGAGCTTTTGCTAGTGCTATTATTGGAGCTAGAATGCTTAGTGCATTAATCTTTGATGAGCCAAAAATAGAAAAAGATTTTTTGCACGCTACTCATCCTGCAAGATTTTTAATACGTCAATTAAAAAAAGGAAAACAATAATTTTATTTTCGCTTTATTTTTAAAAATATAATTATATATTTAATTTAAAAATACGGGGGGGGGAGCAGGTGCAAAAAAATCAACCTACAAAAAATGAAAAATTCTTTAATGATGGACAAATTATTATCTCAAAAACCGACAAAATTGGTAGAATAATATATTGCAATAGAAATTTTATCCTACTTTCGGGATATAAAGAATTTGAGCTTTTAGGGAAACCTCATAATATCGTGCGTCATCCTGATATGCCAAAGGTTGTTTTTGAAATTCTTTGGGAGGGTATAAAAAATAAAAAAGAAGTTATTGCTTACGTAAAAAATTTATCCAAAGATGGATCTTTTTATTGGGTTTTGGCCTTTATTACGCCTTCATTTGACGCTAGTGGCGAGATAGTTGGTTATCACTCTATGCGCTTAAATCCCAGAAGGGAAGCTGTTGAAAAAATAGAAAAAATATATAAAGAGCTATTGCTAGAAGAACAAAAAGGTGGGAAGAAAGCATCAAGAAAGATGTTAGATGAAATTTTAAGCCAAAAGGGGATGAGTTATGAAGAATTGGTTTTATCAATATAATATTAATCAATTTGTGAATTATTTTGCTTTATTTTTATTTTGTTTGATGGCTGTATTGGAAATAATGGAAGGTAAAACATTTGGCTTTGTTTTTTGTGTTTTAGGAACTTCTATAGTGTTATTTGGTATTGCTAGTGCTTATTATAGAAATAAAGAAGTTTTAAGATCTACTCAAGTATTGAATGAACTTGCAAAAGGTAATTTGGAAGCAAGAATTACACATATACCTTTTGAAAAATCTGGTGTAGGACAATTAAGTTGGGTTGTGAATGATTTAGCAGATCAAATAGAAGCTTTTAATAGAGAAATTCTTAATGCGATTTTAGCTGTGAAAGAGCAAAGATTTTATAGAAAAGCAAGATTAGAAGGTTTAATGGGTGCTTTTGCTTATAATGCTAAAATTATTAATGAGGCGACTTTGGAAATAGAAAAAACTCAAAACTTATCTGTAAAAAGCGTTATAGTGGAAAATGTTTCTAAGGATATGTCTAATTCTTTGCAAAAAGAATTGGCGCTTATTAATACAAAGTTGAATGAAACTGCAAATATTATGCATGAGGTGTATGATCAAGCAAATGATATTTCCATCCATTCTTCTAAAAGTGCAAAAAATGCAGAAATAATTTCAAGTGATTTGGGTAATTTGGGTGTAAATATAGGGCAAATTCATACTTTAATGGATACTTTTTCTCAACAAATTAATAGTGTTTCTTCTTTTATAGGTATTATTGAAGATATTACAGAGCAAACTAATCTTTTAGCGTTAAATGCTGCTATTGAGGCTGCGCGTGCAGGAGAGCATGGAAGAGGTTTTGCTGTTGTGGCTGATGAAGTTAGAACTTTGGCTGAAAAAACTCAAGTTGCAGCTAAGGAAATTTCTACGATGATAAATACTCTCATAGAACAAATGGGCAATATTAAAGAAATAACCAATGAAGCTTATGAGGTTGCTAAAAATTCTAATTCGAGTTTAGAAGAATTTCAGGAAGTTTTTACTGGAGTTGATAAAAAGGCTAAAATTTTACTAGATGAAATTTCTAAAACAAGTATGGATACTAATAAAATTTTACTTTATTTGGAATGTTGTTTAAAAACATATTTGGCTTGTTCTTGTGTGATTAATTCTAAAGTAGAATATATAGAAGATAAAAATTTGGCTAAATTTGATTCTAAAGATAATATTTTCATTTTAAATAAAGATTTAAATTCTTATATAGAAGGATTATTTAATTATATAAAAAATGATCAGCTTGTTAAAGAGGAAAGAAAAATTTATGCTCATATTAAGCAAATTCAAGATATAAATGAAAGGATGATAAGCGAAATAGAATATAAAAAGCATATATAAATAAGAGGTTGAGTGAAAAAATACATTTTTTTAAGCTGTATATGCATAAATGCATTTGCTTTAAATTTAGAGGAAAGTTTAAGTGAGGGCGAAGCCAACATTACTAAAAAACAAAAAGCAAATACAGTTTCTAAACAGGTATTTTTTCAAAAGCCACAAGAATATCAAACTCAAAATATTGATTTTGAATCCTTTGCTAGTAAGTCTTTGGGGCAGGTTTTAAATTTAAGTTCCAAAGATAAAACAGAAGCAAGTTTGGATTATAATGCTTTAAATGTAAATATTAAAAATATTAATTCTATACTAGATTATGATAATGCTACTTTGCTTTTAGAAAAACAAGCAAGAATAGGGCAATTAGAACAAGCTTATTCTTTGGGTCTTATTAATCGTTATGAATTTGATGAGTTTAATTTTGGCTTTAATTATTTTAATGATCAATATAAAGAAGCTTATACTAAAAATAGTTTTGGCGCTGAATTACAATTTGGTCATTATTTTAAAGCATATGCTAATCACTACAAGATTAAAGAAAACGATAGTGATGATAGTACAGAGCTTGGAGTTGTATTTGATTTACCATATTTGAATGTTTTAAATGTTAATTCTAATATAAAAGAATTGCAAAATCAATATAA
Organism: Campylobacter sp. S4:11; assembly: GCF_024723695.1. Taxonomy (NCBI): domain Bacteria; kingdom Pseudomonadati; phylum Campylobacterota; class Epsilonproteobacteria; order Campylobacterales; family Campylobacteraceae; genus Campylobacter; species Campylobacter sp. S4:11. The sequence goes on from NZ_JANQDC010000010.1 coordinate 5,975, forward strand.
TATTACTTATTCTCCAATTTCTATTTTAGATTTATCACTTAATTATCAAGATGAAAAAACTAGTGCTAAAGATCAAACAGCAATGTGGGTAAGATTTAGACTAAATTATGAGCAAAGTTTAAGTAAGCAATTTTATAATAGCTTTTACCGTAAAAATAATATAGGCGAATTTAACCGTTATGATTTTGCCACTAGGGCTTATTAATTACTCATAAAACGCGTGATATCATTATAAGTTACAAACACCATTAAACTTAAAAGCAAAGCCATGCCAAAATAACTAAGATATTCAAAACATACTTTTGGTACTTCTTTTTTAAAGATTAATTCATAAAGATTAAAAAGTATATGTCCTCCATCTAGTGCTGGAATAGGAAGTAAATTTAACACTCCAAGATTGATAGAAATTAAAGCTGTGATTAAAAATAAAACCACTATGCTAGTATTTGCTGCTTTGGAGGTTATATCAACCATAGTGATGATTCCACCCATATTTTTAGCATCTAATTCCCCGCTGATGATTTTAGCAAGTCCTTTAAAAATGAGCAAAGAAGCCTCTATGCTTTCTTCATAAGCGTATTTTAAACTACTAATTCCTGGATGATAAATAGTGACAAACTCACTCTTAGGTGCTATACCTATTAATGGTTTTTGAACTTTTTGATAAAACTCATTATAGCCTTGATCAATTTGCGGGACTAGGGTGACGTTGATGAGTTTACCATCACGTTCTATGCTAAGTAAGGTTGGTTTTATATGTACAAGTTTGCCAATTTCTTCAAAGCTTTGAATTTTAACTCCATCTATAGCTAGGATTTTATCTCCAATTTGTAAATTTGCTTTTTGTGCAGCTGAGTTTGGTGCTATATTACCAATAACAGGTGCAAGTTTTTGCACACCTAAAAAACCTATGGCTACATAAAGCAAAAATGCTAGAAAAAAGTTAAAAAATGGTCCTGCAAAAAGTATGTAAATTCTAGCTAGAGGACTTAGAGTGTTATAGCTATTTGGTTCGTAATTTTTTTCACTAGGATTTAAATCATCTTGTCCTTTAAGTTTAACATAACCACCAAAAGGTAGAGCAGATAAGCGGTATTCTGTATTTTTGTAGGTTTTTTTAAAAACAGCTTTTCCAAAACCTATACTAAAAATCTCTACATCAACTCTCATATGTTTTGCGGCTAAAAAATGTCCTAGTTCATGAAAAAAAATTAAAAAAGATATAACCAAAAGTGTTATTAAAAAGCTAAAAGAATAAAATTTAAAGCCAATAGCTAAGATAATAAATAAAAATAAATATGATTTCAAATTATACCTTTTTTAAATGTTTTATATAAGCTAGTATGTATTCAAAAGCTGAATAAAGTGTAAGCACTAAAGCAATAAATAACAATGTATTAGCAAAAGACCATTGCATGATTAAAAATATAATGGCTATCATTTGAAAGGTTGTTTTTATTTTTCCTGCAAAAGAAGCACTTACATCAAATTTTTCACTCACCATAACCACTCGAAAACCGGTTATAAAAAATTCTCTTACTAAAATAATATAAATCATCCAAGGATCAGCTTTTTGGGTAAGCAATAATCCCAAAAAAGCAGCTAAAACAAGCATTTTATCTGCTAGTGGATCTATAATGGCTCCAAGTTTTGTAGTTTGATTCCAAGTTCTTGCAATATAACCATCAAAAAAATCAGTTAAGGCAGCTATACCAAAAACAACACAAGCAAAATAATTTACCCAACTAGGATGAATATTTTCAAAATCATTAATAAGCAAAAAAAACAAAAGTGGAGCTAATAATATCCTTATAAATGCTAAGATATTAGGTAAATTCATTGTTTATTAATCCTTGTGTTTAAAGAAAATACCCCAAAATGGGGTAATGAATCATTTAAAAGTTGTACCACCATCTACGATTAAGGTGTGTCCTGTGATCCAATTTGCTTTATCAGAACATAAAAATAAACATGCTCCTGCTAAATCTTGAGGCTGTCCAATACGGTTTAATGGACTAAGATTGATAGTTGCATTTTTAACTTCTTCATAATTTGTAAATGCTTTAAGTGCGTCAGTGTCAATTGGTCCACCACTTACTACATTGACACGGATGTTTTTAGAACCAAGTTCAGTTGCAGCATATCTTGCCATAGCTTCTACCGCTGCTTTAGCTGTACCGTGTCCTGCATAGTTTTCAATATGTACCAAATTTCCTGTTGAAGAAATAGATAATATACTACCCCCGCCAACTTTTTCCATTCTTTTTGCTGCTTCTTGTGCTCCAACAACAAAAGCATTTACAGTTGCTGTGAAAATATTATTTATTCCACGAGGTTTTAATTTCATAAATTTGGTATATCCACCTACAACGGCACGACCTGAGATAATAGCATTAGAGATGAAAAAATCTATTCTGTCAAAATCTTGATCGATTTTTTCAAATAACTCTTTATAAGTTTCTGGTTCAAGTATGTTAAACTCATAAGCCTTTGCTTTGATTTTATAATTATTTTCTAAATCTTTTACAATTTCTTGAGCTAAATCTGCATTAGAATTATAAGTAAAAGCTACATTAGCTCCTGCTTTTGCAAACTCATATACAATAGCTTTACCAATCCCTCTTGTTCCACCACTAATTACTAAAGTTTTATTTTGAAAAAAAGTATCCATTAAAATCCTTTGATATTATAGTTTTTCATAATCGCTTCTATTTTTGCTAAATTGCAATCACTAGGTTTACAAAGTGGCAAACGATACTCTAAAGTAGGGGTTAAACCTGCTATATACATTGCCGCTTTAATAGGTATAGGATTGCTTTCGCAAAATAAAATTTTATTGATATTATACAACTCATCATTAATTTTTTTAGCTTCAATATATTTTTCTTCTAAAGCTAGATGAGTTAATTTTGAAATCATATCAGGAAGTAAATTTGAAGTAACTGAAATCACACCTTTACCGCCATTTGAAAGTATAGGATAATTAATTGCATCTTCCCCGCTTAAAAGCATTATTCTAGGCTCATGTGCTAGCAAATCAACGCATTTATCAATACTCCCACTAGCTTCTTTTACTCCATAAATATTTTCACAATCTCTAAATAATCTTATAATAGTTTCTGTTTGAAGTTCACAACCTGTTCTTCCTGGCACGTTGTATAAAAGCACAGGTATATCTATACTTTTTGCTATTTCTTTATAATGTAAATACAAACCTTCTTGTGTGGGTTTGTTATAATATGGAGTAACGCTTAAAATTCCATCGGCCCCATGTTCTTGTGCAAATTTAGCCAAACTTACAGCTTCATGTGTAGCATTGCTTCCCGCTCCTGCTAAAACCTTACAAGAACTTCCCTTGCAAGCATCTAAAGCTATTTCTATACAAATTCTATGTTCTTCATGGGTTAAGGTGGCACTTTCTCCGGTTGTTCCAACAGGCACTATTGCATCAATTCCATTTGCTATTTGTCTTTTGATGAGTTTGTGATAAGTTTGTTCGTCTAATTTTCCATTTTTAAATGGAGTTATTAAAGCTGTCATTGCTCCTATGATGATGTTATTGTCCATTTTCACCCCTTTTTAAGATTATTGTAGTGGATTTGTTTTCATTGAAATATTTTCTAGCACAATGAATTAAATCATCTTTGCTTAGATTTTCTATATTTTTTTCATAATCAAGCAAAGGTTTTAAATCACCTTTTGCAAGATAAGATCCATAAATATTTGCAACGCTACTTGCATTGCTTAATGAAAAAATAAAATCACTTTTTACAGTATTTTTGATTTTTTCCATGATAGCATCATCAAATTTAGCATTTTTTACATCTTCAAGAATTTTCAAAAGCTCTTTTTCAACATCTTCTGCTTTTATACCTTCGTTGCAAACACAAATAAATATAAATAAATTCTCATCTATATTTTCACTTGCATAAGCGTAAAATTCATTGATAAGTTCTAATTTATCAATTAAAATTTCACTTATTAAAGAACTTTTTCCATTTCCTAAAAGTTCACTCAATGCGCAAAGTTTTGGCATATCTTCATGATTAAATGCAGGAATTTTGTATGCAAGTGCTAGTAGTTGCGTATCGCTTTCTTTGTGCAAGATCACGCGTTTAGCACCATCTTGTTCAGGTTCTTTTTCATGAACTATAGGGATTTCTTTGGTGTTTTTTATATCTTGAAAATGTTTTTTAGCTAAAGTAAAAACTTCATCTTCATTAATATCGCCACTCACAAGCAAAATAGCATTTTTGGGTTGATAAAAAGTTTGATGAAAATCTTGTATATCTTCTATTTTCCAATTTTGTATATCTTTAAAAAAGCCTATTGGAGTCCAATGATATGGATGATGTAAAAAGGCATGATTGTATAATCTAAAATATAAATATCCTAAAGGATTATTATCAGTTCTCCAACGTCTTTCTTCTAAAACTACATTTCTTTCGGGTTGAAACTCATCATCCTTTAAATTTAAATTACGCATTAATTCAGCAAAAAGCCATAAGGATTTATCTAAATTTTCACTAGAGCATTTTATAAAATAATGCGTATAGTCAAAGCCAGTGCTCGCATTATCTACTCCACCAAAACCTTTAACTATTTCATCAAATTCACCCGCTTTTAAATTTTTCGTACTTTTAAAATTTAAATGTTCAAGCATATGAGCTATGCCACTTTTTCCCATTTTTTCATTTCTTGAACCAACTTTATAAAAAATATCTATACTTATAACCCCACTTTTTTTATTTACAGGTAAAGTATAAATTTCAAGTTCATTTTCAAGGGTGATTTTTTTATAATTAATCATTTAAAATTAACTCCTATAGCTTGACTAATATGATTAAAACCATCTTGTTTTAAAAGCTCAATTAGTCCTTGATTGATATTTTTAACAATGCTTGGTCCTTTAAAAATCATAGCTGTATAAATTTGAACTAAACTAGCTCCATTTTTAATGCGCTCATAAGCAAGTTCGGCACTATCTATACCACCACTTGCTATTAAAATAGTATCTTTATAAATTTCTTTAGCTACTTCTTTAAAAAATGTCGCACTTTTTTGGGTGATTAATCTACCACTAATTCCGCCAAAGGTTCTTGTATTATCAATCAAAGAATAATCTATACTAGTATTTGCCATGATAATACCATCAGCTTTTGCTTTAATTGCACTTTTGCAAAGTGAAATTGCACTATCTATATTCATATCTGGAGCAATTTTTAAAATCACAGGTTTATTTGTAATTTCTTTTGCTTGATTAAATAAGGTGCTTACAAATTCCTCACTTTGTAAATCTCTTAAATTTTTGGTATTTGGAGAGGATATATTAATCACAAATAAATCACACAAATCTTTAAATTCTTTTAATAAAATAATATAATCATTAATAGCTTCTTCATTTGGAGTGATTTTATTTTTGCCTATATTTGCCACTAAAGGTATGCTAAAAGGATAGACTTTTTTTACTTCTTTTGCGATAGCATCTTTACCTTTATTATTAAAACCCATAGCATTTTGAATACTTTCTTGTTCAACAAGTCTAAAAAGTCTAGGTTTTTCGTTGCCACTTTGAGGTTTTGGGGTGAAAGTTCCATATTCTAAAAAGCCAAAACCTAAAGCACTTAGCGGTCTTATCATAGTTGCATTTTTATCAAAGCCACCTGCTAAGCCCACAGGATTATAAAAATTTAAATTAAAAATTTCTTGATTTAAAATTTCATCATTTATTACACAATCTTTTGCAAAAAAACTAAGCCCTCCAGGAAATATACAATCTAGCGTTCGCATGCTAAATTCAGCTAAAGCATGAGCATTTTCTGGATCTAATTTATATATTAAAGGTTTTAAGCTTTCATAAGTCATATTTTTCCTTTTTTACAAAATAGCATATTGTACTAAAAAAATGATAATTCTTAGTTTTCATTTTCTTTGACTTTATCAGTTTTTTGTGCTTTTTGTTTTAATTTTTGATAAATTTCACAATGTTGCATCAAATAAGTATCATTTCCTACAGAAGCTATTTTTCCTTTATCAAGTACAGCGATTTTATCAGCGTTTTCTATGGTGCTAAGTCTATGAGCGATGATAAGTATTAAGCGATCTTTTTTTAAGTTTTCTATAGTTTTTACTATGGCTTTTTCACTTTCATTATCAAGTGCTGAAGTTGCTTCATCAAAAATTAAAATTTGAGGATTTTTGTATAAAGCTCTTGCTATGGCAATGCGTTGTTTTTGCCCACCTGAGAGATTTTTTCCATGCTCTTTTAATTCAGTATGTATACCACCAAGCTCTTGAACAAAATCATAAGCATTAGCTTGTTTTAAAACCTCTATTACACGCGCTTCATCGTATTCTTTAGCATAAGCAATATTTTGAGCTATAGTGTCATTAAATATATAAATATTTTGAGTTACCAAAGAAACATTTTCTCTTAAACTAACAATATCAAAAGAACTAATGTCTTTTTGATTGATTAAAATTTCACCACTATCTTTTTCAAAAAAATACATTAAAAGATTGATAATAGAAGATTTTCCTCCACCACTTGATCCAACTAAGGCTAGAATTTCTCCTTTATTAAAAGAAAAATTTACATCTTTTAATACCTTTTTATCTTTTTGATAGCTTAAAGAGACATTTTTAAAATGAATATTTTGGATATTTTCTGTAAGTTTTTCTTTACCACCTTTAATCTGTGGTTCTAAATCAGTTAAATAAAAAGTTCTCTCGCTAGCTGCTACTGCATTTTGTAATCTTGTATAAAGTGAAGAAAGTCTTTTAATAGGAGTGTAAGCCATAAATAAAGCTGTAGTAAAGCTAAAAAAAGAACCTATACTTAAACTTCCATCGATTACTTCTTTACCACCCACTATAATCACCACAGCAAAACCAATTGAACCCATAGATTCCATTAAAGGGCTACTTAAAGCCTCAATTCTAATGCCTTTTAAGGAAAGTTTACAAACTTCGCTATTAGTTTGGCTGAATTTTTGCATTTCATTTTTACCTGCATTAGATGCTTTAATAAGCTCTATATTAGAAAAGATTTCACTTAATCTTGAAGTAAGATCAGAATTTTTTTCTTGAGTATTGCGTCCTATTTTTTTGATTTTTTTAGCAAAAATAGCAAGAGGGTAAATTGCTAAAGGTAAAATAACTAAAGCAAAAAAAGCAAGTTTTGGACTTTGATAAATAACAACACTTAAAAGTCCAATCGCGGTTAAACTTTCTCTTAAAATTTCAGGTATGATAGTAGAAACTATATTTTGTAAAGCTCCAATATCAGAAGTACACCGGCTGATTAATTCTCCGCTTCTGTATTTATGAAAAAAGCTCATATCTAAGCGTAAAAGATTGCCAAGAACTAATTCTCTTAATCTTCTTAAAATATCTATCCCAACATAAGATATATAATAAACTTGCATATAAGCACCAAGATTTTTTAAAGCATAAATTAAAACAACAAGTAAAGGCATATAATAAAGCAAATCAACATTTTTTTCTATAAAAATTTTATTTAAAATAGGCTCTATGATGTATGCACTAGCAGCTGTGCCACCACTAGTTAAAAGCATGCCAATAATAGCTAAAACAAAATAAAACCAATAATCTTTATAATAAGGCTTAAAGCGAGTAAATACCTCTTTAAGCTTCATTTCTTTGTAATTTTTATCCATTTTTCTCCCATACCACACCATTTGGTGTATCCATTAAAAGAATATTCTCTTTAGCTAAATCATCACGGATTTGATCTGCTAGGGCATAGTTTTTTTCTTGCTTTGCCTTGTTGCGTAGAGTGATTTTTTCTTCTATTTCTTGACATTTTTCTTCACTAATGCCAAATTGAAAATATTTTATAGTATCTATAAAACCTATACCAAAAATAAAAGCAAGTTCTTTTAAAGTTTTTTCTACTTGTATTTTATAAGCTTTGTCTTTTGAGTTTTTATCTAAATAAATATTACTTTCATTGATAAACTCATCAAGTAAAGCCAAGGCTTTAGAGGTATTTAAATCATCATTTAAAACTTCTAAGATATTTTTAGCTACTTCACTTTCTATGGTAGTTTTTTCATCTATAAAAGCATTTAAATTTAAGCGTTTTTTTAAGCGGTAAAATTTATCAAGTCTTTTTTTAGTAGCTTGTAAGTCTTCTAAAGCATAGTTAAAATGTGCTCTATAATGTACGCTTAAAAGATAAAATCTCAAAACCTCTCCACTAAAAAGTTTTAAAGAATCTTTTAGAAAAAAACTATTTCCTAAGCTTTTGCTCATTTTTTCACCATTAATTTGCACAAAGCCATTATGCAGCCAAAAATTAGCCAACTCATGATTGTTTTTACAACGACACTGACAAGCTTCATTTTCATGATGAGGAAAAAGTAAATCTATGCCCCCTGCATGAATATCAAGTTTATCTTTAAAAATACTTTCTATCATCACAACGCATTCTGTGTGCCAACCTGGTCTCCCTTTACCAAAGCTTGCAGGATAAAATTTTTCATCAAATTTCCACAAGACAAAATCGCTATCATTTTTTTTAGCCACACTTTCTTCTAAGCGCGATTGATTATCTTCTAAGTTTCTTTTAGAAATATAAAAGTATTTATCATCCTTGCTGGTATCAAAATAAATTCCATCTTCAAGTTTATAAGCTAGGTTTAACTCTAAAAGCTTTTCTATATAAGCAATCATTTGCTCAATATAAGCTGTAGCCTTTGGTTTAAAATCAGGTTCTAAGATATTAAGCGCTTGCATATCCTCTTCATATCTTTTAATATAAAAATTTGTAATTTCTTCTAAGCTTTTACCACTTTCTTGCATTTTTTTTAAAATTTTATCATCAATATCAGTGTAATTTCTAGCAAAAATTACTTCATAATCACTTGCTAGTAAAACTCTTCTTAAAAAATCAAAACACACACTACTTCTTGCATGTCCTAAATGTGCATCATCATATACAGTAGGCCCGCATAAATAAATATTTGCTTTTTTTGCCTCATGTGGGATAAATTCGCATTTTTTCTTTAAAACACTATCAAAAAAAATCATTAAAATAAGCCTTTAAAAAAATGATAAATTTCAATTAAAAATTGTATTAAAATATCTTTAATTTCAAATAAGCCTAAAGCAAATAAACTTAAAAATACTATACTTATAAGCCAAAATTTAACCCTAAAAATACCCCAAAGATTTTTAAAACCAAATTCTTTAATATTAGCATACAATAAATAAAAAGCACTAATAGATGAGGCGAGTGCAATACCTAAGCTTTTATAAGCTTCTTCTTTGATAAGTAAAATAATCACTATGCTAAAAAATGCTGATATAAAAAGTGTTTTAAAGGCTATTATAGCGGCTATTTTTTGTTTAAATTTAGCATAAAGCCATAAAGAAAAAAGTTTTTGCAAACCAAAAGGTAAAAGTCCTAAAAGATAAGCTTGTAATAAAAATGCAGTGATTTTTGTATCTTCTTGATTAAAATTTCCTCTTTGAAATAAAAACTCCACAATTTCTTTAGCTAAAATAATCCCTACTATACTAGCTAAAATCAAAAGTACGCTTAAATACTCAAAAGCTTTTTGCATAAAAGCTAAGGCTTTTTGTTCTTCATTTGCTTTTAAATGTCTTAGTATTTTTGGGAAGCTTACTTGACTTAGAGCGATTGCAAAAAGAGCTAAAGGAAGCTGAAAAACCCTATTAGAATAATACAAATACGAAATACTTCCGGCCATTAAAAAACTAGCTATAGTAGTATCTAATAATGAACTAATTTGGTTTGCTGAAGAGCCTAAAAGTCCATGGGTAAAAGTAGAGTGAAATTTATCTAAATTAGTCTTTATTTTTTTAAGTTTTATGCTTAAATACATGCTTTTTAAAATTCTAGTATTTTTTAAAGCAAAAATATGCCATATAAGTTGAGCTAGACCGCTTAAAACAGTCGCATATGAAAAATAATACAAAGCCTCTAAAGGCTCATCTTGATTGACAAAAAAACCTGCAATGACAACAAAAAGATTAAAAAATGAAGCAGAAAAAGAAGTGATGAAAAAATTTTGTTTGTAATTTAACAAAGAGCCTAAAAAAGTTACTAAAAAAATAAAAAACAAATACCAAAAATTAATAGAAACTAAAGGCGCGGCTAGGATAATCGTTTCTTTATTAAAGCCAAAGGCGAAAATTTTTGTAAAAAATTCAGCAAAAAAACTTACTAAAACACAGGTTAAAAAAACAATAATGCTAAATTGCAATAAGATATTTATGCAAAAAGCACCTTTTTTACTTGCTTTTAAAAAACTTGGTAAAAAAGCTTGTCCAAAGGCCCCTTCTGCAAAAATTCTTCTAAAAAAAGCAGGCATTTTTAAAGCTACAAAGAAAATATCACTATAAATTCCAGCTCCTAAATATAAAGCTAAAACAATATCTCTTAAAACGCCCATAATCCTAGAAAATAAAATTCCTAAGGCATTGATGATGAAATTTTTAAAAACAATATTTTTTCTCATTAATTTTCATTCTTTAAACATTAGTTTGAGTATTATAAAATTTTTTTATAGCAATAATTTTAACTAAATTTTGATTTTATTTTTGCTAAAATCAAAATTTTATATACAATAAGGAAGCTTAAGCTATGGAAGAGAAGAAAATTTTATATACTAAAGACCCTTATAAAGAGCTTTTGATGTTTGCTTCTGAAAATAAATGCGAAGTTGAAGAGCTTGATTTTAGATTGTTAAGTTTTAGCACTTCTTATACTTATGATAATCAAAAATGGATAAAAGTTAATGAAAAAGAATTGAAAATTTTTGAAGAAGATGAAAAATTTTTAAATCATGATTTAAATATAGAACAAGAGTATAAAATAGAAATTTATTTTAAAAAATTTGTACGCTCACCAGCTTTTGAGATTAGTTTGCATACCAACGAAATCTGTACTTTATTAAAAGCTAATGTTAGAGCTAGTGAAGTTATTGCCTTTCATGATAAATTAGCACTAGAGCTTTTAGAGGCCATTTATAAAGCGATGATAAAAGAGAAGTATTTGCTTGGATTTAGGAATTTTGATTTTAAAAAACAAATTATTGATTTTAATACCAAAGTTAAGGAAAAACAAAAATTTGATTTTGAAGTTGAATTTGAAGTGTGTAAGGGAGTTGATCCACAAGAGCCTACAAATGAAGAAATTAAATATCACTATCTAGAAAATCTAAAAAAACACAATGACGTGATGAATAGAAATTATGTTGCACCTATAGGAAAAGATGAGGTGGCTATTGAGAAGATTAAGCCAAAAGAAGGTAGTGATGGTAAAGATTTAAGGTTTAAAATTTTAAAAACTCTTCCGCCAAAAACAAACAAAGAAAAAGTTATTTGTTCAGATAATTTTGAAACAAAAGAAGATGATGAAAGTATAAAATATATTGCCAAAAAAGATGGTTTTATTATCCAAAGAAAATCTATTTATGAGATAGAAAATTATTTGGAATTTAATAAGGTTGATTTTAAAAGTACAGGTTCTATTTGGGCGGGTTTTGATAAGCGAGTAATTGTTGTGATCAAAAACACTAACTCATTAGAGGATGCCGTAGGTCCTAGAATTACCGTAGAAGCTCAGGAACTAGAAGTTACTGGTAATATAGCTCAAGATTCTGTTTTAAGAGGTAAAAAAGTGGTTCTTAAGGGTAATATGCATCATAAAAGCACCATTATAGGACAAAAGGTTGAAGTTAATATTTTAAGAGGATATTGTGAGGCTCAAGAACTAGAAGCTGAAACCTTGGAAAATGGAATTATTAAAGCTAAAAAGGTAAATATTAAAAAGGCTATAGGTGGGGAGATTATTGCAGATGAAATTTATATACAGGAGCTCGGAGGAAATTGTTTTTGTAGTGCTAAAAGTCTAATTAATATTGAAAAAATTCAAGGAAGTGGCAATAAACTTGTAATTCAAGATCTTAAAGCTTTTGATAAAGAAAAAAGTGGAGAAGAAATACTTTTACATATTGAAGAGTTAAAAAAAGAGCAAGAAGCCTTAGCTAAAGAAATTGAAGATACTAAGCATATTATTCATGTTAGTAAAGATTCTGTAAGAATTTTACAGCAAAAAGTAAAAGAACTAATGAGCGCAAAAAGAGCTATACCGCAAGCTTATAAAGCTACTATTAAAGATTTTAATCAAAAAATCGAAAGTTTAAGTGTTTTAGCTAACAAAATAGAAACTTCAAAAGAAGAAGAAAAAGCAAATATAGAAAAACTTAAAAAAATTCAAGATGAACTTTTACAATCTAAAATTATTAATAAAAGCGGAAAATGGACAGATCTAAATGAAATTAAATTTAATTTGTTAAATCCTAGAAAAGTGCTAAGTTATCATCCTCATAGTGAGGAAAAAATCCAATGTTTTGAACTTGAAAAAATAGATACTGAAAATGGAACGAGCGTTTATGAAATTCGCTCTATTAGCAATTACAAGGAAGAAGCTAAATGATAGTGGCGATTGAAGGAATAGTGAGTAAAAAAGATCCTACTTTTGTAATTTTGAAAACTTCAAGTGGGGTAAGTTATGGTGTTTATGTGTCGCTTTTTTGTTCAAGTAATTTTGAAAAAGGTCAAAAGGTTGAGTTTTTAATCACTCAAATTATTAAAGAAGACTCTCATAAATTATATGGATTTTTAGACATTAACGAGCAAAGAATGTTTGAATTATTAATTAAAATTAGTGGTATAGGAGCAACTACTGCTATGGCACTTTGCTCAAGCTTAGATACTAATACTTTTTATGCAGCTTTGCAAAATGGCGATGAGAGTGTTTTTAAAAAGGTTCCTGGTATTGGTCCAAAGAGTGCAAAAAGAATTATAGCTGAGTTAAGTGATGCAAAAATCAATATAGAAAATTCCAATCAAGATCAAGCACAAGCTTTAGCAGCCTTACTTTCACTTGGTTTTAAACAAGAAAATATTTTAAAGGTTTTAAGAACTTGTGAGAGTAAAAATACTAGTGAGCTTATTAAAGAGGCTTTGAAAAAATTAGCATAATAAAAGGAAAAATATAATGATATATGGTGTAATTTTTGGTGCAAATTCTTATGAGCATGAAATTAGCATTGTGAGTGCTGTAGTGTTAAAAAAAGTACTCAAAGTGCAAAAAAAATTTATATTTTGTGATAAAAATAAGGAATTTTTTCTTATAGATGAAGAAAAAATGAATGCGAAAACTTTTAGTAGTGGTGCTTATAAAAAAGAAAAAGCCTTAGTATTAAAGCAGGGTGGTTTTTTTATAAAAACTATGTTAGGTGAGAAAAAACTTGACATTGATATAGTGATAAATATTGTACATGGAAAAGATGGTGAAGATGGCAAAATAGCTGCTTTGCTTGATTTTTATGGTATAAAATACATAGGACCGCGCATAGAAGCTAGTGTTTTATCTTTTAATAAAGTTTTAACTAAACTTTATGCACAAAGTGTAGGGGTGAAAACACTTGATTATATGGTTTTAAATTTGCATAAAGAGCAAAATGTTTCTTTAGATTTTCCTTGTATTTTAAAGCCTGCAAGATTAGGTAGTAGCATAGGTATAAGTATGGTTAAAGATGAAAGCGAGCTTAAATATGCTAAAGATGTTGCTTTTGAATTTGATGAGGATGTTGTAGTGGAACAATTTGTAAGCAATATTAAAGAATATAACTTAGCAGGTTGTATGATAGGTGAAAAAATGGAATTTTCTATCATTGAAGAGCCTAGAAAAAATGAAATTTTAGATTTTGAACAAAAATATTTAAGTTTTTCAGAAAGTTCCAAAGTCAGTGAAGCAAATATTAGTGAAGAGTTAAAACAAAAACTAAGGGATAATTTTATAAGAATTTATAATCCTTTGTTTAAAGGAGCTTTGATTCGCTGTGATTTTTTTGTGATAGATGATGAGGTTTATTTAAATGAAATCAATCCAAATCCAGGATCATTAGCAAATTATTTATTTGAAGATTTTACTAATGTGATTAATAATTTAGCTAAAAATATAGAATTAGAAAAGCAAATTAAGATTGATTATGCATTTATTCACAGCATTAATGGACAAAAAGGTAAATTATAATCATGGCTACTTTTAGCAAAGATGAAATTTATACTGCAACTGAAGTGGTAAGAAATTTCAGTACTATGCTTGAAAAAACAAAAAAGAGTGAAAATGGTAGGGTAGTGATTGTAAAAAACAATAAATTTGAAGCTGTACTTTTGAACTTTGAAGAATATGAGCGTTTAAATGAAGCTGTGATGCTTTTAGAAAAGATTTACAAAGATAAAAAAGGCTAGAAATGGCAAAAACTAGAGTATATTCTAATGGGTATTTTTATAATTTAAGTTATGAAATCATCAATCCAAAATGTGAAAAAACAATTCTTATTTTACATGGTTGGGGTGCTAATAAAGAGCTTATGAAACAAGCTTTTGAAAAACCTTTGAGTGATTTTAAACAAATTTATTTAGATTTGCCTGGTTTTGGAAATTCAAGTATAGATGCACCTATGGATTCTTATGCTTATGCCAAGGTTGTAGAAGATTTTTTAACTACGATAGAACAAAAAGCAGATTATTTAATGGGGCATTCTTTTGGCGGAAAAGTTGCGACTATTATGTGTCAAAATACTAATTTTCAAGGTTTGATTTTACTCTCTAGCGCAGGTGTAGTTTTACCAAAAAGTTTTAAAGTGAAATTTAAAATAGCCTTATTTAAAATTTTAAAAAATCTTCCTTATGGGGATTTTTGGAGGAAATTTTTTATTAGCAAAGACGCTCAAGGTATGAATGAAGTGATGTATGAAACCTTTAAAAAGGTTGTTAATGAAAATTTGGAAAATGAATTTCAAAAGCTTAAAAACCCTATTTTGATTTTTTGGGGTAATGAAGATAAGGCTACGCCTTTAAAAAGTGGAGCGATTATTCATTCTCTAGCACAAAAAGGGAAATTTTTTGCATTAGATGGAGATCATTTTTTCTTTTTAAAACATGCTGATTTTATAAATGAAAAAATACATGAGGAATTTTTAAAAAATGATTAGTATGATAGCTTTTTTAAGTTTGAATTTTTTACTTGGATTTTATCTGATTTTAGTCTTACAATGGTACTCTTATAAATTCTCACGTATAATTTTACATTTTGCTAAACCCTTGTGGCATTTATATTTTTTAATAATTCCTTATTTTGCTTTTGTGTTTTCTTTATATGGTGGAAATTTTTATTTATATTTTATAGTTTTTGCTTTATCTTTGCTATATGGTGGATACTTATATAAAAATTTAGATAAAAAGCTAGTTTTTACTGCTAGAATTAAGCGTTATTTTTTATTTCTATCGCTTTTTACTTTAGTATTTATGCCATTTTTTTGGATTGGTTTAGAAGCTTTAGTAGTCGCATTTTTATTAAGCTTTTTGGTAGAACAAATAAGCCAAAATACATTTATAAAAAAGGCAAATAAAAAGATTTGTGATAATCCAAATTTAAAAATTATTCTAATTACTGCAAGTTTTGGAAAAACAAGTATAAAAAATTTTTTATACGAACTTTTAAAAGATGAGTTTAGGTGTTATAAAACTCCAAGAAGTGTTAATACTTTTATGGGTATAGTAAAAGATATCAATGAAAATTTAGAAAATAATACTGAAATTTATATCGTAGAAGCTGGCGCAAGAGAACAAAATGATATTTTAGAAATTACAGAGTTTTTAAATCCTCAAATTTGCATAGTTGGTGAGATTGGTTTGGCGCATTTGGAGTATTTTAAAACTCAAGATAATATCCGCAGTGCTAAGTTGCAAGCTTTAAAATCAAAGCGTTTGGAAAAATACTTTTTACACTCAAGCACCTTATATGAAAATGAATTTTATGATGAGTATTTAAGTGACGTTAGAGCAAGTTTAGAAGGTTTAGATTTTAAAGTAAGATTAGATGATAGTATTTATGATTTTCATGCGAATTTATTAGGTGCTTTTAATGCTTATAATATTAGCGTGTGTATTTTACTTGCACATTATTTAGAAATTAAAATAGAAAATATTATAAAAAGCGTATCGAAATTAAAAGCAGTAGAGCATCGTTTGCAAGTGATTTCTAAAGAGCCTAAATTTATCATAGATGATGGTTTTAATGGAAATTTTAAAGGTATGAGTCAAAGCTATGAGCTTTGTAAAAACTATCAAGGAAGAAAAATTTTGGTAACTCCTGGTATAGTTGAAGTTAATGAAGAAGAAAATATAAAATTATGTAAGATAATCAATGAATGTTTTGATTTTGTAATTATTACTTCAGAGGCTAATAGTGTGATTTTGCAAAAATATATCACATTAGATTTTTATGTATTAAAAGAAAAATCTCAACTTGTACAAGCTTTATCAAAATTAACCCAAAATGGAGATTTGATTTTATTTTCTAATGATGCGCCAAGTTTTATGTAAAACCATTTAGCTTAAAAAGGCCAAATGGTCTCCATAAATTTTGTCCCCCAAGGCTTACGCGTTGATTTGTCAATATCACCTTCGGTTTTGTAAAGAATTTTTGCATCAGCTATGTATTTACTATCTATCATATTATCTTGAGAAATATCATAAGGTCTTATAACCCCACTTAACTGAATGATTTGTTTTTCTCCATTGATTAAAAGCTCACGACTTCCTTCTATAAAATAATTTCCATTAGATAAAACTTTAATCACTCTAGCAGAAATGGTGGTTTGGAAATTTTCACTTCTAGTTTGGCTTCCTGTGCCTTGATATTGTGAAGTACTTGCTGTGGTATAGCCTATATTTGTATAATCATTGATAAAATCTCTAGCTTTGCTAAGTCCAGCACCAGTGGTTATTTGTCCACCGCCTAAATTAACATTATTATTTTTACTTGTGGCTTTAGAGCCTTGTGAATTTTGCGTAGCATTCTCTCTAATGACTACGGTAACTAAATCATTTACATTCATTGCTTTTTTATCAGAAAATAAAGGATTATCTCCTTTACCAAACAGCGATCCAGGGTTACTTTGAGTATTGTTGTTCTGTTTAGGAGCTAGTTCTTCTACATAGGTAGGTGGTTTCATATTAATATGTGGATCGACTGTGGCGCTACAACCAAACATTACAAAAGGTAACAAGTAAAAATTAACATTTTTAAATTTCATAGCTTTATAACCTTATATTATTGTGATGAATTTTAAAATTATTATATTACAAAAAAACAATTATTTTGTTAAAAAAGAGGAAAAAATGAAATCCATGTTTTTATTAAATTGTGTTGATGAGAAATTTTTAACACAGTCTTTAGAAAAAGTTCAAGGTAAAATAGCTTTTTATTTTCCTGTTTTTTGTGAAAAGAAGAAAGAAAAAATTGCTTTAATATGTTCAAAAACCAGTTTCAAGTTAGATTTTTTTAGTAGTTTTGAAAAAAATGATTATCAAAGTAAATTTACTCAAAATTCAAATGATTTTTTTAAAAAAATAATTCAAGATTATGAAAAAATAAAAAAAGAAAATGATTTTGTTATAGTGGTTGGAGTAGATGATTTTGGCTTGATGGGTGATTTGAGTTTAAATATAGCCTTAGCTAAAGAGCTGAATGCTCCATTATATGCAAAAAGTCAAGATGAAAATCATACTATGTTAAATTTTTTATTAAGTCAAAAGCTTGATGGTTTTGTTTTATTAAAAGAAAATGAAGATTTTACTCAAGATTTATTACAAGAATACACTTATAAAACTCAGGCAAGATTTTCTTATGAGCTTTTTGAAAAAGCAAAAGCAGATAAAAAAATAGTAGTTTTACCTGAAAGTTTTGATGAAAGAGTATTAAAAGCTAGTGAGTTTTTAATGCAAAATGAGATTGTTGATTTGATTTTACTAGGTGATAGCAATGAAATTTGTGCTAAAGCTAATAGTTTAAATATTAATATCGATGGTGTACGTATTATAAATCCTAAAAATTCTCAATACAATGAAGAATTTGAAGAGCTTTTGTATGAAGCTAGAAAAAGTAAAGGTATGAGTAAAGAAGAAGCTAAAAAGTTAGTACAAGATAAAACATATTTTGCAACCTTGCTTGTACATACTCAAAAAGCGCATGCTATGGTAAGTGGTGCAAGTACAACTACTGCTGAAACTATTCGTCCTGCTTTGCAAATTATCAAAACAAAACCTGATGTGAGTTTGGTTTCTGGTATGTTTTTTATGTCTTTAGAAGATAAGGTTTTAGTTTTTGCTGATTGTGCTGTTATGCCAAATCCTACCCCTGAACAACTTGCTGAAATTGCTTATGTGAGTGCAAATAGTGCTAAAGCTTTTGGACTTGAACCTAAAGTGGCTTTACTTTCATATTCTAGTGGAGATAGTGGGAGTGGGGCTAGTGTGGATGCAATTAAAGAAGCTACTAAAATAGCTAAAGAAAAATATCCTCAACTTGAGCTAGAAGGCCCTATACAATTTGATGCAGCATATGATATGCTAACAGCAAAAAGTAAAATGCCAAATTCTAAAGTAGCAGGAAAGGCAAATGTATATGTGTTTCCTGATTTAAATGCGGCAAATATTTGTTACAAAGCAGTGCAAAGAGCAGCAAATTCTTTAGCGATTGGCCCGATTTTACAAGGTCTTAAAAAGCCAATTAATGATTTAAGTAGAGGTTGCTTGGTGGAAGATATTGTTAATACTGTGATTTTAAGTGCTATTCAAGCACAAGAATAAGGAGAAAAATGAAAATATTAGTTTTAAATTCAGGTTCATCTTCAATTAAATTTAAGCTTTTTGAAAAAGATGAAGCCCTAGCATCTGGTTTAGTGGAAAAAATAGGCGAGCAAAGCTCTAAAATAGAACTAAAAGATTTAAAAAGTGGTCAAAAATACCAAAAAGAATTAGCGATTAAAGATCATGAGCAAGGTATTGAATTAGTAAATGAATTATTTGCTCAAAGTGGAATTTTACATGATTTAAATGAGCTTGATGGGTGTGGACATAGGATAGTTCATGGAGGCCCAAATTTAACTAAACATTGTTTGGTAGATGATGAAATTTTAAAAGAAATTGATAGGGTTTCTCACATAGCACCTTTACATAATCCTGCACATTTAATAGGTATTAAAACTATGATAAAAGCAGCTCCAAAAGTTCCTAATGTGACAGTTTTTGATACAGCTTTTCATCAAAGCATGCCTGATTATGCTTATATGTATGCTTTGCCTTATGAGTTTTATGAAAAACACCAAGTAAGAAAATACGGCTTTCACGGTACTTCACATTCTTATGTAAGCAAGCAAGCTGCACATATATTTGGTAAGGATATTAATGAATTTAATGCAATTAGTGCTCATCTTGGAAATGGTGCGAGTGTTTGTGCTATAGAAAATGGAAAATGTGTAGATACTTCTATGGGTTTTACACCATTAGAAGGTTTGATTATGGGAACTAGATGTGGAGATATTGATCCTGCTGTGTTGCCATTTTTAGCAAAAGAATTAAATTTAAATCCATCTGATTTAGATACTATAATGAACAAAAAAAGTGGTGTTTATGGAATTTGTGGGTTTAATGACTTTAGAGATATTGAAGCGCAAATTGAAGAAAGTAACGAAAAAGCAAGACTTGCTCTTGATATGTTTTGTTATCGTTTGAGTAAATATATCGGTTCTTATTTTGCGATTTTGCCTAGAGTTGATGCGTTGATTTTTACAGCTGGTATAGGTGAAAATGATAATATTGTTAGAGCAAAAGTTTGTCAAAGACTAGCGCATTTGGGATTTGATATAGATTTAGATAAAAATGCACAACTTAGAAATGGTGAGATTAGTAAAAAAGACTCTAGAATTAAAATTTTAATTATTCCAACAGAAGAAGAATTAGAAATAGCTAAAATTACTACAGAACTTATTAAAGATAAATAAACCTTGAGTTTTAAACTCAAGGTTTATTTTAAAATGCAGGAACTACTGCGCCTTGGTATTTTTCATTGATAAAGTCTTTTACTTTTTGACTTTGTAAAGCCTTTATTAAAGCTTTGATTTTAGGATTATCTTTATTATCTTGAGTAGTTACTAAGATATTTGCATAAGGGCTTTCTTTGCTTTCTATTAAAATAGAATCTTTTACAGGATTTAAATTTGCTGATAAGGCATAGTTTGAATTAATCACTGCAAAATCAACATCATCTAAAGCTCTTGGAAGTTGTGCTGCTTTTAACTCTTTAAATTTGATATTTTTTGGATTATCTTTAATATCAAGTGGAGTTTTTAATGCGCTATTTTTAAAACTAACTAGTTTAGTGCTAGCGATAATATCTAAAGCTCTGCTTTCATTTGTCGGATCATTTGGTACAGCTATAGTAGCATTTTGTGGAAGATCTTGGATATTTTTATATTTTTTAGAATAAACAGCCATTGGTTCGATGTGAACTTTTGCAACGCTAATTAATTTTGTGCCTTTATTAGCATTAAACTCATCCAAATAAGGTTGATGTTGGAAGAAATTTGCATCAAGTTCTTTACTATCTGTACTAAGATTTGGTAAAATATAATCATTAAATTCTTTAATTTCTAATGTGTAACCTTCTTTTTTTAATAAATCTTTAGTTTGTTCTAAAATTTCAGCATGAGGCACAGGTGTTGCACCTACAGTGATAACTTCATTAGCAAATAAACTTGCACCTAAAATTGTGCTTGCAGCGAGCAGTTTTAACAATTTCATTTTAACTCCTTTTTATAGTTTTTAAAATATTTGATTATATTGTAAAAATATTAATAAGATAGGAAAAGTTTTATTTTTGTTTGTTTTTGTATTCTTTGGCAAAATGCTTGAGTTCTTTTATAAAATCCGCATAACCACCCTTATGCCAATTTTTTTGAGCCTTAATGAGTGCTTGTCCGATTTTGTAAGAATAAGTATTTTGGTTTTTAATACCTTCACTTTTATAATCATCATAGCTTGATAAAGGTGGAAGTTTAAGATAAGGTTTTGTCTTTAAATCTTTTTGGTATTGCTTGGCAAGCTTTGTGTGTTTATAATAAATCTTTAATAAAGTAAAAGGCAAAAAAGGAATTTTTTTCTTATTTTTAGCACATTCTATAAAAGCATAGCCTAGTTTGTATGATAAATGATATCTTGTGCGTTGGACGGATTGTTTATTATCTTTATAAAAAGATCCTGTATATTTACTTCCACCAAGTTTTAGCCATTTTTCATAATATTCTTGCCATTTAGGCCATGTTTGATTGCAAAATTTACTATTCCAAAAACGACTATTAGTTCCACAAGCATGAACTATAGAAGCATTTTGCGTAAGATTTGTAAGATAATGAGTACTTCCTGTGTATTTGTCTTTTAAATCTTTAACTTTAAAGTGATTTTCATAAGCCATTAAGGAAAAAATTCCTTGATCTTGCCAGTTTTTAGTATTTTGTGAAAGATAATTATAGATAAACTGATAACACTGTAAAGGATTTGGTATAAGATCAGTAA
Source organism: Campylobacter sp. S4:11 (assembly GCF_024723695.1). Lineage (NCBI taxonomy): Bacteria > Pseudomonadati > Campylobacterota > Epsilonproteobacteria > Campylobacterales > Campylobacteraceae > Campylobacter > Campylobacter sp. S4:11. The sequence continues at coordinate 27,458 of NZ_JANQDC010000010.1, forward strand.
AAACTAAAATCCCTGTTTGATATACACGCTTATTATTATGATTTTTTTCTAAAGGTAGAGCTGTTTGAAGCAAAGTTTTACCTAATCTTGCACCAAAATGATATTTTCTAGCTCTTAATTTGCTAAGTTCATCTATACTTTTTAAAAGTAAAACATCAAAATCAAGATAAATAATACTTTCGCATTCATCTAAAAACTTAAAAGCTTCAAATCTTGCAAAAGCCATATGCGTCCATCTTTTTAAGAAAAATAAATTATTAATATCATTTTGATTTTTACTAAGAGTGGCTAAAAAATCTTCTTGGGTAAAAGGAAGAAATTTAATTGTTTTATTTTTAACAATTTTTTGCATGATATTTTGATCATTCAAGCTAAAACCATCATGTAAAATATAAAATATATCTACTTTCTTACCCATAACATCCATGATATTAATGAGTAAAGTTCCTATGGTAAAGCTTGAATTTTTAGTTGCTGCTAGCAAAATACCAAGTTTATATTTCATTGTTTATCTTTTGGTGATTTTATAAAGAATATTTCCTATAAATTGTATGATTTGAACTAAAACAATTAAAATCACAACAGTTTGAATCATAATATCAGTTCTAAAGCGCTCATAACCATAGCGAATGGCCACATCACCCAAACCACCACCACCAACAGTTCCTGCCATAGCAGAAAATCCTATTACGATGATTAAAATCAAAGTGATACCATTAATAATGCTTGGCAAAGCTTCACTAAACATTACTTTAAAGATAATTTGAGCTTTGCTAGCTCCATAAGATCTTGCTGCTTCAATGATAGCAGGATCAATTTCTTTAAAAGCACTTTCTATCATTTTGGCTAAATAAGGCGCAATTCCTATAGTAAGTGGTACTATCGTAGCAGTTGTACCTATACTAATACCAATGAGATATTTTGTAAAAGGACTTAAAACTACAATGAGTACTAAAAATGGAAAAGATCTTAAAATATTGATAATAAAATCAAGCACACTATAAATGCTTTTATTTTCCCACAAGCCACCTTTATCAGTAACAGTAAGTATAATTGCAGGGATAAGTGCGATTAAAAAAGCTAAAAAAGTGGCTGTAAAACTCATATAAAGAGTTTCTAGTAATGCTGGATAAAGTATATTTTCAAAATTTTTTAAAATTGTTTCTAAGTTCATTATACAAGCTCCCAAATAACGCCATTTTCTTGTAAATAATTTAAAACTCTTTCTTGATCTTTAGCTTCTATATTGATCACCAAATTTCCTAAAGCATTGTTGTTTAGTTTTTCTATCTTACCCCAAACTATATTAAAATCAATATTTAAACTTCTAGCCATATGAGTGATAATGCTTTGGTTTGCTTTTTCTTTGCAAAAATATAAGCGCACATTAACTCCATTTAGTGGTAAAAAATCACTCTCACCTAAGAATTCACGCATTTTTTCACTTGGCTTTAAGAATAAATCCTCGATTTTCCCTTGACCTATGATTTGTCCATGCTCTAATAATACAGCCTTTTGTGCTATTTGTTTTACTGCTTCCATTTCATGAGTTACTAATACTACGCTGATGTTAAATTCTTGATTGATTTCGGCAATAAGTTCTAAAATGTTATTTGTAGTATTTGGATCAAGTGCAGAAGTAGCTTCATCGCTTAGTAAAATTTTAGGATTTAAAGCAAGGGCTCTAGCTATGGCTACCCTTTGTTTTTGCCCACCACTTAGTTCATTTGGATAAGCCTTGCTTTTAGCTAAAAGCCCCACAAGATCTAAAAGCTCATTAACTCTTTTTTGAATTGTGTTTTTGTCAAAATTATGAATTTCTAAAGGCATAGCTACATTTTCAAACACATTTTTTCTACTCATAAGTGCAAAATGCTGAAAAATCATTCCTATATCTTTTCTAAATATTCTTAACTCTTTTTCTTTTAAGGTAGCTATTTCTTTACCAAAAACCTCTACGCTACCACTTTGATAATTTTCCAAACCATTAATACATCTTAGCAAAGTTGATTTTCCTGCCCCACTGTGTCCAACAAGAGCATAAATTTCTCCTTCTTTAACTTCTAAAGAAACATCATTTATAACTAATTCTTTGCCATAATATTTTTTAAGATTTTGTATTTTTATCACTTATTAGCCTTCTAAATTAGAAATTTCATCATTGATTTTTTCAAGTTGAGTTTTAATGCTTTCAAGTTGAGTTTTATTTTGCTCAACAACCGCAGCTGGTGCATTAGAGATAAATTTTTCATTTTTCATCATAGCATCTAACTTGTTAAATTCTTTTTCAAGTTTTGTTTTTTGACTATTAAGTCTATTTAAAACACCGTTTAAATCAAGATCTTGAGTTGGTATAAATACTTCTAAATTCTCGCTTACATCTCTAATGGATTTTTCTAAATTTGTATTGATAAACTCGATGTTTTCACATTTTGCAAGTGTTGAGATGAAATTAGTGTAATTTTTTAACTCAGCCATTAAACTCTCATCGTTTAATTTTATACAAGCTTTTTGAATTTTTGCATTTGCAAGTTCTACTAGGGTTTTTGCACGGCGTAAGCTTACTATACTTTCTATAATGATATTGAATAATTTTTCTATTTTTTCATCTCTAGAATTAAATTTAGGATATTTTGAAATCATTATAGATTCATGAGTTTGAATAGAAGTTTTGCTTAACTCATGGTATAAATACTCACTAATAAATGGCATAAAAGGATTTAAAAGCTTTAATGCTTCTTTAAAAATGCTTCCAAGTTCTTTTATACTTGATTTTTCAGCCTTGCTAAGCTCGATCCCCCAATCACAAAATTCATCCCAGAAAAATCTATACAAGGTGTTTGCCGCATCATTAAAACGGTAATTGTCTAAATTTTCTCTTGTTTCTTTTACACATACTTCAAAACGAGATAGTATATATTTTGCCAAGTTGGTTTGAATTTTACTTTTATCTAAATCTTCAAATTTTTCTTCATTTAAGAGTAAAAATTTGCTTGCATTATAAAGCTTGTTAGTAAAATTTCTAACTTGTATGAGTTTGTCATTGCTTAATTTTATATCTCTACCTTGGATAGCTAAAAGAGCAAGGGTAAAACGCAAGATATCAGCACTGTATTCATCCACGCTTTGCACAGGATCAATGACATTACCTAAAGACTTGCTCATTTTTCTACCTTGTTCATCTTTAACCAAAGCATGCAAATATATATCTTTAAAAGGAAGCTCACTTAAGGCATTAGTACTTTGAAACATCATTCTAGCAACCCAGAAAAATAAAATATCAAAGCCAGTGATTAATAAAGAATTTGGATAAAAGTCTTTTAAATCATCTTCACGCCAAAGTGTGTTTTTGCCCCAGTCTTTATTACCCCAACCTAAAGTACTCATAGCCCAAAGACCTGAAGAAAACCAAGTATCTAAAACATCAGGGTCTTGTTTGAAATTAGTGTTTTGGCATTTTGGGCATTGACTTGGAGTTTCTTCGCTTGCCCATTCATGGGAGCATTCGCAATAATACACAGGAATTTGATGACCCCACCAAAGTTGTCTTGAAATACACCAATCTTTTAAATCTCTCATCCAAGCATTAAAACTATTAATCCAATGTGCAGGGTAGAATTTACTTCCACCAAGATTAACTTTTTCTATACTTTCTTTTGCAATTTTATTTTTTACAAACCATTGTTTAGAAATGTAAGGTTCTACTACGTTTTTACAACGATAGCAATATCCTACTTGATTGGTATAATCTTCTATTTTTTCAACAAAGCCTTTTTCTTGTAATTCTTTTATAATAATATCTCTTGCTTCTAATCTTTCTAAGCCTTTAAAATGCAAGCAATGCTTATTTAAAATGCCTTTTTCATCAAAGATAGTAATAAATTCAAGTTTATGTCTTAAGCCTACTTCATAGTCATTATGATCATGTGCTGGGGTTACTTTCACAAAGCCTGTACCAAATTCCATATCTACATGCTCATCAGCAATAATAGGAATTTTTCTATCTATTAAAGGTAAAATGACATTTTTGCCTATTAAGTGTTTAAATCTTTCATCGTTTGGATTAACCATCACAGCGCTATCGCCAAAATAAGTTTCTGGTCTTGTGGTGGCTACTACGATGTATTCTTGAGAATTTTCTAAGAAATATTTTAAATAATATAATTTTCCTTTATTTTCTTTGTGTTCTACTTCTATATCACTTAATGCTCCATCATGGGTACACCAATTTACCATATAATTTCCACGCACAATAAGCTTTTTATCATAAAGATCTACAAAGGCTTTTTTTACTGCATTTACTAAACCTTCATCCATGGTAAAGCGCAAACGACTCCAAGCAGGAGTAATACCCAAAATTCGCATTTGCTTAACTATGGTACCACCGCTTTGTTCTTTCCATTCCCATACTTTTTTTATAAATTCTTCTCTACCGAGTTCTTCTTTTTTAATACCTTGAGCTAAAAGTTGTTTTTCTACAACATTTTGTGTTGCAATACCTGCATGATCAAGTCCTGGCTGATAAAGAGTTTTATAACCATCCATTCTTTTATAACGCGTTGTGATATCTTGTAAAGTACAAGTTAGAGCATGGCCTATATGTAAAACACCTGTTACATTAGGTGGTGGCATCATAATACAAAAGTTTTTGCCTTTTTCTTGAATTTTTTCATTACCATTGATTTCAAAATATCCGCGTTCTTCGCAAATTTTATAATATTCTTTTTCTAGTGATTTATCATACATAATTGTTACCTTGAGAATGAAAATAAATTGTTATGTTAGCTTAAAATTGTTAAAGAAGTTTTGAAATTTAGAAATTAGTTATAAAAAACTAATTTCTACTTTACGATTATTTTGTCTTTGAGAATCGGACTTATCTTTAGTAGGATAGGTGTCTTTTCCTAAAGATTCTATTTCTATAACCTCAGTAAAACTAAAGAAATGTTTAGCCACATTCATTGCTCTATTTAGTCCTATCATATAGTTTGCAAAAGTACTACCTCTATCGTCTGCATAACCTTGAATTTTAACTCTTTTGAGTATATCTTCTCTTGCTAGGTTTTGATTGATTTTTTCAAGTAGATTTTCATTGCTGTATTCACTATATCCATTTCTTTCAAATAAAAATTTCAAATCAGAAATTTTAACATCCACATAATTGTATTTTTTCTTATTTTTAGCAAAAACAATATCTTTATTATATATGCTTAATTTCATATTGTCATTTGAAAGCATATCGATAAAAATAGTTAAATTATAATCTTTGGAATTAGCTTTAACAGGATTAATCATTTCTTTTAACATATCAATTCTATAATCACTTAAACTTTTTCCATCTAATACATAAACTTTAACAAAATCATCACTTAATCTTGGCTCATATCTACTAGTTTTACCTTTTGCAATGTATTCTTGCATAGTATTTTTATATTTTGTTGTTTTTTCTTTTTTTACGCTTGTTTGTTTGTTGTTTTCAACGAGAACTTTTTGTTCTTCTTGGGCTACTTTAGGTGCAATAATTTCATTTTTAGAAATTTCGGCTGTGTTTGTTTGAGTCGTTGGCGTGACTTCTTGAGTGCTTGTATTTTCATCTATGATAGGATTATTTTGCACTGGAGTTTCTTCTTTTAAAGACTCCGGATTTATTTGCTGTGATGGATAATAAGTATTATCACTTATATTATTTCTTTCTTGATTGTATTGAGTACTTGGCGGAGTGTAGCTTTGATAAGAACTACTTTTTTTATAATCATATACATAAGTATTTGAATCATCTTCAAAATACCACATATAAAAACCAATACTAGCGCCTATTAGCACCACAAAAGCTATACTAAAAGCAATAATACTTTTCATTTTTATCCTTTGTGAAGTCCTTAAAAGGACTTTGATTATTTATAATTTTTAATAGAATTTTCTAAAATTTCACATGCTTTTTCAATGTCTGCAAATTCTTTTACTTTTACCCATTTATTAGGTTCAAGCATTTTATATGTTTCAAAGAAATTTTTGATTTTATCTAAGCTTGCTTTTGGTAAATCATCTAAACTTTTAATATTATCATATCTTGGATCAATTTTACTTACAGGAACAGCTAGTAATTTTTCATCCATACCGCTTTCATCTTCCATTAACAATACTCCTATTAAACGACAAGGAATCACAGCTCCTGCTTGGATAGGGTATTCATTTAATACTAAAACATCAATAGGATCGCCATCATCTGCAAGAGTATTTGGTATAAAACCATAGTTTGCTGGATAAAACATAGCTGAATACATCACGCGATCAACCATGATAGCTCCGCTTTCTTTATCAAGCTCGTATTTAATGTTTGATCCATAAGGAATTTCAATAACTGCATTAAGTTTGTTTGGTACTTCTCCAACTTTGATTTTGCTAATATCCATTTTTTATCCTTTATTTTAATAAATCATTGATTAAATTTTTCATATCAGTTACGATAGCTTCAATACTTCTTTCACCATTGATTACATGGTGGATATTTTCTTTAGTATAGAAATTTGTTATTTCTTTTAAAGGTTCTAAATAAACTTTCATTCTATTATTGAAAACTTCTTCGTTATCATCAGCACCTCTAGCACGTCCTAAAACTCTTTCTCTAGCAACTTCTTCACTAACTTTAACTTCTATAACACCTTTTAAATTTACTTCATTTTGATTTTTTAATACCTTATCAAACTCAAGCATTTGTTCAACACTTCTTGGATAACCATCTATTAATATAGTATTAGTTGGTGCATTTTTTAAAGCAGTGATGATAGTATTAACTACTACTTCCAAAGGAACTAAATTTCCTTTAGAAATAAAACTATCAATAGTCTTTCCAAGCTCACTACCACTAGCCACTTCTGCTCTTAGTAAATCACCTGTAGAATAATGAGTAATGTTTGCATCATCTTTAGCTATGATGCTTGCATCGGTTGTTTTACCACTACCTGGTGCACCTATGATTAAAAATAATTGTTTCATTTAGTATTCTCCCTTAATCTTATACCTAGTTCTCTCATTTGTTCATTGCTTACTTCGCTTGGAGCTTGAGTCATAAGACATTGTGCTCTTTGGGTTTTTGGAAATGCTATGACTTCTCTAATGCTTGAAGATTTTGTTAAAAGCATGATAAGTCTATCAAGGCCTATCGCTATACCACCATGTGGCGGTGCTCCAAAGCTTAATGCATCAAGCAAGAAGCCAAATTTCTTTCTTTGTTCTTCTTCATCAATATTTAAAAGCTTAAAGACTTTTTGTTGGATAGGGCTTTTATGAATTCTTATGCTACCACCACCTAATTCTACACCATTTAATACCACATCGTGTGCAATAGAATTAATTTCTTCTAAATCTTGCTCATCAATATTTTTTGGCATAGTAAATGGATGGTGCATTGCAGAATAGCTTCCATCATCATTTTGCTCAAACATAGGAAAATCAATAACCCATAAAAATTCTAATCTATCCTCATCAATAATTTTCATTTCATCAGCAAGGAATAATCTAAATCTACCCATATAATCAAGCACAGTTTTCTTAGCTCCTGCACCAAAAAATACTACATCTCCAACTTCTAATTCACATCTTTGAATTAAAGCATTCAAATCCTCTTCGCTAAAGAATTTACAAAGTGGACCCTTAGGACCATCTTCTTTCATTTGTATGAATGCAAGTCCTGCTGCTCCAAATTTGCGCACAAATTCTTCAAATCTTTGCATTTGGCGTTTAGAAAAAATCGTATCGCCTTTTGGAACTCTTAAAGCTTTAATACGATTTTTCTTTGTGTCTTTTGCAATATTTGCAAAAATTTCGTTATTTGATTTTGCAAAAATATCAATCACATCAATAAATTTCATATCAAATCTTAAATCAGGTTTATCAGAGCCATAATTTTCCATAGCTTCTTTGTAACTCATTTGTCTAAAAGGTATGCTAATTTCTTTTCCGCAAGCTTTGAAAATATCTTTGAGTAAATTTTCTGCCATAGCTATGATATCTTTTTGCTCACAAAAACTCATTTCTATGTCTATTTGAGTAAATTCAGGTTGACGATCTGCTCTTAAATCCTCATCTCTAAAACATTTTGCAATTTGAAAATATCTATCAAATCCTGAACACATTAAAAGTTGTTTGAAAAGTTGAGGACTTTGAGGCAGGGCATAAAATTCACCTTGATGTACGCGTGATGGTACTAAATAATCCCTTGCGCCTTCTGGAGTTGCTTTAGTTAAAATAGGGGTTTCAACCTCTAAAAATCCCATTTTTGCTAAAGAATTTCTTGTTGCAATACAAGCAGTTGATCTTAGAGCAAAATTATCATAAAGTTTTTTGCTTCTTAAATCTAAAAATCTATATTTTAATCTTAATTCTTCATTTACACTTTCATCGCCTATAGCAAAAGGTATTACAGCACTTTCATTTTCAATAGTAAGTTTGCTTATAACAACTTCTATTTCTCCGGTTTTTAATTTTGGATTTACAAGTCCTTCACCACGTGGGCGAATTTTACCTTGTGCTATTAAAACATATTCATTTCTCACCGATGAAGCTATATTATGTGCTTCTTGATTATCTGCAGGATCACATACTAACTGTATAAGTCCGCTACGATCTCTAAGATCGATAAAAATTACACCTCCATGATCACGGTAAGAATTTACCCAACCACATAATGTTACTTCCGCGCCAACATTTTGTATGTTAAGCTCTGTATTATAATGAGTTCTCAAAATTTTTCCTTAGCTTAATTTTGTTCAATTTTGTTATTATAGTATTTTATTCTTTTGCTTAGCTAAGTTTTGTTATAATTTTTTTATGAAAAAAAATATAAATATAGAAAAAATTCAAAAAATAGGCTTATTTTGCAGGTTAAATACAAATTTAAATGAGCAAATTGCTTTTTTAAAAACAATTTTTTTGCAAAAAAATATAGAGCTTGTGTTATTAGATCAAGAAAAAATTAATCTAAAAGATTTAAAAAAATTAGATTTTTTGATTTCTCTAGGTGGGGATGGCACGCTTTTATCTTTATGCAGACAAGCTTATCAAGCAAAAAAGCCTATTTTAGGTATAAATGCAGGAAATTTAGGTTTTTTAACTGCTTTTTCTTTTAGTGAGGTAGAAAGTTTTTTTAAAGATTTTTTTAAAAATGATTTTAAAATAGAAAAAGCCAAAATGCTTCAAATATCACTTTGTAAAAAGAATAAAATCATTAAAAAATTTGCTTTTAATGACGCAGTTTTTTCTCGTGATAATGCTTTAATGGCAAATGTGGAAGTTTTTTTTGAAAATAAACTTTTTAATGCTTATTATGGAGATGGTTTAATCATAGCTAGTTCAAGTGGTTCAACTGCTTATAATATTAGTGCAGGTGGGCCTATAGTACATCCTTGGAATGAAATTTTTGTTCTAACTCCAGTTTGTTCTCATTCTTTAACTCAAAGGCCTATAGTTTTACCTTATGGTTTTGAACTTGAATTAAAAGTTGAGCATTGTTTGTTATATTTAGATGGACAAGAAGTGATTGATCCTAAAGAATATGATAAAATTCTTATAGGACTTAGTAAAAAAGAACTTAGTTTTATACATAAAAAAGATAGAGATTATTTCCAAGTTTTAAAAGAAAAGTTAAATTGGGGTAAGTAATGATAGAAAGCATTTTAATTAAAGAAAATTTAGGTTTTAAACAAGCAAAATTAGACTTAGAAGCTGGACTTACTGTTTTTACTGGCTTAAGTGGTGCTGGAAAGTCTGTGCTTTTTAAGGCTATTTTAGCAGCGTTTGCTTTAAGTGAGAGTGAAGCTAAAATGGTGGAAGTTTTATTAAATGATGAGCTTGAGTTAGATGAGTTTGGTATTGAAAATGAAGAAATAAATGTATTTAAACTTTTAAAAGATAAAAGTTCACGTTATTTTATCAATAATCAACTTATTTCAAAAAAGAATTTGGCTTTACTTTCTAAGAAATTTGTAAAACATCTTTCAGCTAAAGAAAATAATGAGTTTTCAAATGAAAGGTTTTTAAACTTACTTGATTTTATGCAATCAAAAGAAGATAAGAAATTTCAAGATTTTTTAAATGAATATAAAAACATTTATAAAGAATATATAGAAAATAAAATTAAATTAGAAAAAATCCAAGAAGAAGAAAAAAAAGTAGAAGAGTTAAAAGAATTTACTAGCTTTGAAATACAAAAAATCCAAAGTATTAACCCAAAAATTGGTGAATTTGATGAATTAATGAGTCTTAAAAAAAGGCTTTCAAAAAAAGACAAAATTGATGCTGCTTGGAATAGGGCAAGTAGAATTTTTGAGTTAGAATCAGCAGTGGTTGAAGCTTTACAAATTAGTGATGTTGATAGTTCATTTTTTTCAGAATGTTTAAATGAGTTAAGGGTGGTATGGGAAAATCAAAGTTTTGATGATTTTGATTTTGACATAGAAGAAGTGCTTGATAGGATAGAAAAACTTTCTTCTTTGATTTCAAAATATGGAAGCATAGAAGAAGCTTTAGAAGCTTTAGGGAAGAAAAAAGCAGAATTAGCTCATTATGAAAATTTAAGTTTTGAAAAAAAGGAATTAGAAGAAAAAGTACAAAACACTAAAATACTTTTAAATGAGAAAAGTCAAAAATTAAGCACTTTGCGTAAAAAAAGATTAAAAGAGCTTGAAAAATTACTTAATTTTTATCTTGAAAAACTTTATATGAAGGAAGTTAAATTAGAACTTAAAGACTGTGCTTTGAGTGTTTTAGGTAAAGATGAAGTGAGTTTAAATATCAATGAAGCTAGTTTGAAAAATTTAAGCTCGGGTGAGATAAACCGTCTAAGACTTTCTTTTATTGCAACTGAATGTAATGTCACTAATAAGGCTAGTGGGATAATATTTTTAGACGAAATTGATGCAAATTTAAGTGGCAAAGAAGCTATGAGTATAGCTGAAGTATTAAAAGAACTTGCAAAATTTTATCAAATTTTTGCAATTTCACATTTACCGCAGCTTTCATCAAAAGCAAGTAATCATTTTTTAGTAGAAAAAATAGGAAATGAAAGTAGGGTAAGAAAAATAGAAAAAGAAGAAAGAGTAAGAGAGCTTGCTAGAATGGTAAGTGGGGAAAATATCACACAAGAAGCTTTGGAATTTACTAGAACTTTACTTTAAAAATAAAAAGTAAATTTCTATATGATATAATTATATTTTAAATTGTTAAAGAGAGTTAATTCATGGAACAAAAAATTTTAATTATTGATGATAATAAAATGCTTACAAAACTTTTGGCGAAAAAAGTGGAAAATACTTTAGGTTTAAAAGTAGATGTTGCTTTTGATATGAATAGTGCTAAAGAATTGGTGAAAAATGATTATTTTATGGCCTTTGTGGATCTTTGCTTGCCAGATGCACCTAATGGAGAAGTAGTGGATGTAATTTTAGAAAAAAATATTCCTGCTATAGTTCTTACAGGAAGTAGCGATGGACAAACGCGTAAGAAATTTATGGAAAAAGATATTATTGGTTATATTCAAAAAGAAAGTGAAAGCTGTATTGATGAAATGCTAAACTCTATTAGAATGCTTCAAAAAAACAATAAAACCAAGATAATTTTAGCAATCGCAAATGTAACTTTACGTGCAGAAATGAAGAAAAATTTAAATAATCAACTTTTTAATGTCTTAGCAGCAGCTCATGGAGAAGAAGCGCTAAGTTATTTAAGTGATAATCCTGATACAAAATTAGTAATTTGTGATGCAACTATGCCAGTAATTAATGGAGAAGATTTACTTGTAGAAATTCGTTCAAAATATTCTAAAATAGAGCTTGGTGTAATTATGGTTGGAGATAAAGATGATGCATTGGAAGCAAGGGCTTTTAGAAAGGGTGTGAATGATTACGTTATTAGACCTTTTCAAAAAGAATCGCTTAATTGCAGGGTAAATAATTGTTTAGATTATATGCAAAAATGCGTTTTACTTGATGAATATAGTTTGGGTAAGGATTTGCTAACAGGACTTGATGATTATGCAAATTTTGAAAAAAGATTTTTAGATTACTTAGAAGATATGCAAGAAAACGAAGAGATGGCTTTGGCTTTGATTGATATTGATAATCTTGCAACAATTAATTATGAGTTAAGCTATGATTGTGGTGATGGAGTGATTAAGCACACGGCTAAAAAAATCAAAGACCAAATTCGCGGTATGGATTTAGCAACCAAGATTGAAGATGGTAAGTTTTACGTGTTGTTGAAAAATACTGGACATAAAGAAGCTTTAAAAGTGTTTTCAAATATAAGAGTTAATATTTCCAAAGAAAGCGTTTTAATAGCTTTAGATGAAGTAGATTATAGTGTTTCTGTAGGAGTTGCTTTTGGTGCTAAAATAAGTCAAATGCAAGATTTATTAGATAATGCTCAAAAGGCACTAGATTTAGCTAAGTCTAATGGTAAAAATAGGGTAGAGGTATGTTTTTAGATTGTGATTTTAGTGAAAAAATCATAGACACGCATTGTCATCTAGATAGTCAAGCTTATTTTGGATATTTAGATGAAATATTAAATCATGCTTTTGCTAATGGAGTAGATAAAATCATCATACCCGGTGCAGATATAAAAGATTTACCAAGAGCAAGAGAAATTACACATAATTATAAAAATGTGTATTTTTCTTGTGGGGTACATCCTTACGATATAGATGATTTTGATTTAGAAGTTTTAAAAGAATTTATAGATGATAAAAAATGCGTTGCAGTGGGTGAGTGTGGACTTGATTATTATCGTTTAAAAGCAGATGAAGAAGAAATAAAAGCAAAGCAAAAAGAAGTTTTTATAACCCAAATACAACTAGCTATTGAATACAAAAAACCTTTGATTGTGCATGTGCGTGAAGCCAATGAAGATAGTTTTAATATTTTAAAAAAGTATGCAAAAGATTTACAAGGCGGTGTTTTGCATTGTTTTAATGCTAGCGAGCTTTTACTTCAGTTAGCTGATGAAGGATTTTATTTTGGTATAGGTGGAGTTTTAACTTTTAAAAATGCAAAAAAATTAGTGGAAATTTTACCTAAAATTCCAAAGGATAAACTAGTCTTAGAAACAGATGGACCTTATTTAACTCCAGAACCATATCGTGGTAAGGTAAATGATCCTATTTTGATGCATTTTGTAGCTCAAAAAATGGCTGAGCTTTTAAAATTATCTAAAAATGAAATAATAAAACTTACTAATTTTAACGCTAATCGTTTATTTTTCCAAGGTTTATAATGAAAAAAAGTTTTTTATTTTTTATTTTAGTATTATTATGTTTAAATGCTAAGGCCTTACAATTTACTCCAGAGCATTACATACAACAAGCACAAATTTTAAGAAATTTAGATATAGAAGCAAGCTATCTTAGTGATATGATTTTTTTAGAATTTAAAGAATCTTCCATAGATATGCATTCTAAAACTTTGGTAGATACTATGAGGGAATTTTACAAAATTACCCCGATTATCCGCAAAATCTTAGAAAAAGAAAATATCCCTCAAGAATTTTTATACTTAGCGATTGTAGAATCTGGTTTGAAAATTCACAGTATTTCAAGAACTAAAGCAGTGGGTGTTTGGCAGTTTATGAAGCCAACAGCACAAACTTTAGGCTTAAGGATAGATCCTTATGTAGATGAGAGAAAAGATTTAGTAAAATCAACTTATGCAGCTATTACTTATTTAAAACAACTAAAAGAGCAATTTGGAAAATGGTATTTGGCTATTTTGGCTTATAATTGTGGTGATGGCAAATTACGCCAAGCTATAAAAAAAGCAAAAAGTGATGATTTAAGAATCTTACTTGATCCTGATAAAAAATACTTACCATTAGAAACTAGGATTTTTATTAGAAAAATTCTTACTATGGCATTTTTGGCAAACAATAATGACTTTTTGATTTCTCAAGATAGTGCTTTGCTTAATTATGCCCTATCAAGTGAGGTTAAAAAAATTTCAGTTCCACCAAGTGTTTCTTTAAGAGAGCTTGCTAAAGTAGCCAAGATGTCTTATAATGAATTTAAGCGTTATAATCCACATTTTAATTATGACTTTACTCCACCTGATAAAAAAGATTATTATATGTATATCCCTTTAAGCAAAAGCGTGGCAGTAGAAAAGGCATTAGAGAATGTAAAATTAGCCAAAGTGGATACAACCATTCCACATACAAAAATTTATATAGTAAAAGAGGGTGATAGTCTTTATACTATTGCAAGAAAACACAAAATTAGCGTTGAAAGTATTAAAGAATATAATAAAATTAAAGGAAATTTAATCAATATTAATCAAAAACTTGTGTTAAAAATTAAGGAGAATAACAATGCAAAAATCAAAACTACTCAAAAATTACCAAAAAACTCTCATACAAAAGTCGTTAGTCGTTAGTTGTGTAGGAGTTTTATTTAGTGCTTGTAGTATGGTGCCTATTAGTACGCCTACTGTGTATTATCCAGAGAGGGACTTTAAAAGTATAAAACATAACAACACTAGTTTAAAAGGCACTATGAAGCCTTATACTATTAATGGCAAAACTTATTATCCAACTGTAGTAGAAGTAGGTGAGACTGCTGATGGTATAGCTAGTTGGTATGGACCGGGTTTTCATGGTAAAAAAACTTCTAATGGTGAAACTTATGATCAACATGCTTATACTGCAGCTCATAAAACTTTACCTATGAATACTATAGTAAAAGTAACTAATTTAAAAAATCACCGTCAAACTACTGTTAGGATTAATGATAGAGGACCTTTTGTGGCAGGTAGGATTATAGATTTATCTAATATGGCTGCAAGAGATATTGATATGATTCAAGCAGGAACAGCTCCTGTAAGACTTGAAGTAATTGGCTTTGGAACAAGTGCAAACTCAGGTTCAGTGCATACTAATTCTAATTTAGGTAGTAGTGGAGAGATTGCTGATAGTGGCCATATTTTCCAAGGTGGATCTTTTATGGTGCAAATTGGTGCATTTAGAAATAAAAGCGGTGCAGAGTTAATAGCAAGTAGGTATAAAAACTATAACTCTTACACTTCGACTATACAAACAAGTGCTAAAGATGGTTTACATAGAGTATTTTTAAAAGGCTTTAGAAGCGAGCAAGAAGCAAGAGATTTTGTTGATAGCGGATCTTTTCCAGGTGCGTTTATAGTAAGAGAGTAAAATTATGATAGAGCTTATTTTTTTAGATGTAGATGGTTGTCTAACAGATGGTAAAATCATCTACACACAAAATTATGGTGAAATTAAAGAGTTTAATGTAAAAGATGGCGCAGCAATTGAGGCTTGGCAAAAGCTTGGTAAAAAAGTTGCTATTATTACAGGCAGGACTAGTGAGTGTGTGTATTTTAGAGCTAGAGATTTAAAAATTGATCTAGTATATCAAGGTATTAGCGATAAACTAGCTTGTGCTAAAGAAATTTTAGAAAAATTAAATTTAGATTTTTCTCAATGTGCTGCTATTGGGGATTATTATAATGATATGAGTTTACTTGAAGCAGTTGCTTATAGTTTTAAGCCAAAAGATGCACATAAGGCTTTAAAAACTGATAAAGTTTTAAACAGAAAAGGTGGTAATGGGGCGGTAAGTGAGATGATAGAAATTTTAATTGAACATAATAATATGCAAGCTCAATGGGATAAACTTTGGCGATAAAAATTTTTGCTATATTAATGAGTTTATTTGCCTTTGTTATGGTGATTTTAAGTACTCAAGATCCTTATTTATTTGCCATAAAACCGCAAAAGGTAGATGTGGCAAATATGCAAGCGTTTGATGTGTTTGATTATGAGCTTAATACATCTGTTACAAAAGCTAGCTATCAAGCAAGTCGTTGGGTAAAATACCAAGATAAAGATATTTTTGATGATTTTAAAGTGCAAGCACTTGATTATAATTTAAGTTCGGATTTATTAGTAAGAAATGATGAAAAATCCATTTTAGAAGGTAATGTAAGTTATTTTGATCATAATCAAACTTCTATTTTTACCCAAAAAGCAACTTACGATATGAAAAATAAAATTTTATTTTCTAATGATAATTTTAAAGCATATGTAGGTTTAAATGAGATTTTTGGGGATAATTTTTTATATGATGTGAATCAAAAAGAATTAAAAATTCAAGGAATAAAAGCATGGTTTTTAGAGCAATAATTTTTTTGTGTTTGTTAAATTTATTTGCATTTAGTGCGCAAAAAATAGAAGTTTATGCTAAAGATTTTTATTTAGATGAAAAAAATGAAACAAGTGTATTAACCGGTGATGTAGAAGTTAAAAAAGGTAATGATGTTTTAAATTCGCAAAAATTAGTCATTTATATGAAAAATAAACAACCTATTAAGTATATAGCTACTAAAGATGCTAGATTTAAAATCATGATGAAAGATAAAACTTATCATGGAAGTGGTGATGAGTTTATTTACAATGTAGCTAAGGATACATATGAGATTAATGGCAATGCAAAAATTATAGAAGTACAGTCAAAAAAGGAACTCATAGGGGATAAAATCATAGTAGATAGAAAAAATATGACTTATAGAGTAGTGAGTAAAGATAAAAAACCTGCTAAATTTGTATTTGAAGTAAAAGAATGATATTAAATGCTAAATTTTTAATTTCTGCTTCTAAAATAGATGAAGCTCCACAACCTATATACACTGAAATCGCTTTTTTAGGACGCTCTAATGTGGGTAAAAGTTCTTTGATTAATACACTATGCAAAAATAAAAATTTAGCAAAAAGCTCTTCAACTCCGGGTAAAACCCAACTCATTAATTTTTTTGAAGTTGATTGTAAAAAAGATGAGGATAAATTTAAACTAATATTTATTGATTTGCCTGGTTTTGGTTATGCTAAAGTGAGCAAAAAAACTAAGGCTATTTGGAATAAAAATTTAGACGAGTTTTTAAAAGAGCGCAGTTCTATCAAGCTTTTTATCCATTTAATAGATTCAAGGCATGAAAATTTAGATATTGATGCAAATTTGGATTTATATTTAGATTCTTTTATTAGAGCTGATCAAAAAAAAATAACAGTTTTTACAAAAGCAGACAAGCTCAATCAAAGTCAAAAAGCAAAAATTTTAAATGCAAATAAAAATGCCATTTTGGTGTCAAATTTGAAAAAAAGTGGTATTGATAAATTAGAACAAAAAATTATTTTAGAGAGCTTGGGTTTTAATGAGGAGTAGAAATTTAGTAAAAAATAGATTTGATTTTTCTTATTTATTTTTTTATTTATCTTTGATTTTTTATCAAGTGCTAAGTTCTGTGTATTATTGGATGCCTCCTTTGTTCGGGGTATTTTTTTGTTACATGATAGTGCTTTTAAAAGAAAAAGAAAGAACCCTTAATAAGCTTGATTTTAGATGGTATTTTTCTTTGTTTTATCTTTTATTAATTGATATTATCCATGGATTTTATCTTTTTAGTTCTTGGATAGCCTTTTTTATCTTTTATCATTTTTTTGTCGATTGGTTTAAGAGCAAGTTAAAGTTAGGGCATTATTTACTCGTTATATTTACTTTTTGTGCTTATATTTTTATCTATCTTTTTGATGTGTTTTTGGCTTATTTGGATAATAGTGAAATTTTAAAATTTGGTATTGAATATTTATGGTTTTTTGCTGTTGAAGCTTTGATTTCTTTTGTTATTTTTAAAGGGAAAATCTAATATGCGTATGCGTTTAGTAATGGGTTTTATAGCTTGCTTTTTTATGCTTTTACTTGCTAGAGTGTATTATATAAGTATAAAATCTAATGTTTATTATGAAGAAATAGCCAAGCAAAATGCCATTAAAACACAATTTTTAGCGCCTGTAAGAGGGCAAATTTTAGATGTTAAAGGCAGACCCTTAGCGGTAAATAAATTAGGTTTTTCAATCTCTATAAAGCCATATTTGCATATAAAAAAGAAAAATAGAAATCTTTTAGAGCAAGAATTGCAAGCCATAGTAGAAGCTTTTCCTGATTTAAATATAACCAAATTAAAACGAAATTATATAAAAGCTGATTCTTATTACAATCAAGATTATATAGAAGTGGTGCCATTTATAGAATATGATGCGATGATTAAGCATTTTACTAAACTTAATTTGCGTGAAAATATGCAAGTTAAATCTACTACTCAAAGATTTTATCCTTATGATGCTTTAGCTAGTCATGTTATAGGTTATGTTGGAAAAGCAAATTTAAACGATATGAATGAAAATGAAATTGCAAGATTAACTAGCTATGTAGGACGTAGTGGAATAGAGCGTTCGTATAATGAAATTTTGCAAGGTCAAAAAGGTGAAAAAGTTAGCAAGGTAAATGCGTTAAATAAAGAAATAGAAGAACTTTCTTATAAAAAACCTACTTCAAGCAATATCACTTTAAGCATAGATCTTGATTTACAAGAATACTTAGCTAGTATTTTTGAAAATTTAGCAGGTGCGGCTATAATAATGGATGTAAAAAGTGGAGCTATTTTAGCAGCGGGTAGTTTTCCTGAGTATAATCTTAATCCTTTTGTTACAGGTATTAGCCAAGAAGAATGGGATAAACTTTCTAATGATTTAAATCATCCTTTTACTAATAAACTTATTAATGGTCTTTATCCTCCAGGTTCAGTTGTGAAAATGGGTACAGCTTTAGCTTTTTTAGATAGTGGTAAAGTAAATGAAAATCACAAATATTTATGTGATTCTAATTTTGAGCTTGGTGGTAGAAAATTTAGATGTTGGAAAGCTATAGGTCATGGTTATGTAAATATGAATGATGCTATTAGGGAAAGTTGTGATGTGTATTTTTATAAAGGCGCTTTAGAGGTAGGTATTGATACCATTAGTTCTGTTTTTGAAAGAATAGGTTTTGGTACAAAAACAGGAGTGGATTTACCTAATGAATTTATAGGAACAGTACCTAATAGAATATGGAAAAAGGAAAAATACAACCAACCATGGTATCAAGGTGAAACTTTAAATACAAGCATAGGACAAGGTGATTTTCTTGCTACTCCTATGCAAGTGGCTAAATTTACAGCTATGATTGCTACAGCTAAAAATATCACACCGCATTTTTTACATAGTGTTGATGATAATGTTACTAAGGTAAATTTTGACAATAATGAAAGTGTTTTTACGACTTTTGAATTATCAAAACTCCCACTTTTAAGGCGTGCGATGTATGAGGTGGCCAATGTTGATGGTGGAACTACGGCAAGATTTTTAAGAAATTCTCCTATTACTATAGCAGCTAAGACAGGAACAGCTCAAGTAGTTGGAATTTCCCAAAGTGAAAAAAAGCGTATTAAAGAAGAGGATTTAGAGTATTTTTTAAGATCTCATGCTTGGATTACTTCTTATGCGCCTTATGAAAAACCGCAGTATGTAGTAGTGGTTTTAATCGAACATGGAAAAAGTGGTAGTAGCACAGGAGGACCTATACTGGCTAAAATTTATCAAAAACTTATAGATTTGGGTTATATTGATAAAAAATATATTAAGAAAAAGACTAAATAATTAGCATTCCATCACCATATGAGTAAAAACGATAGTTGTTTTCTATGGCTTTATGGTAAAGCTCTAAGGTTTTTTCTCTACCTATAAATGCTGCTACAAGCATAATTAAAGTCGATTTTGGTAAGTGAAAATTAGTAAGTAAATAATCAAGTCTTTGTGGAGTGTTTTGTGGGTGTAAAAACAAATCACAAAAACCTTCTTTTATTTTTTTTCTATGATAATACTCTATGCAACGAGTAACGGTAGTGCCAACACCTAGTACTTTCTTAGAAGAATTAATCAAAGCACAAGTTTCATTATTAATATGAAAAAATTCTGAATGCATTTTATGCTCACGTATATCTTCACATTCTACACCTTTAAAAGTTCCTGCGCCAACATGTAGTGTGATAGTATGGATATTGTGGTTTATTTTAAGTTCATCAATCATCGCTTCATCAAAGTGTAAGCTCGCAGTAGGTGCGGCAACTGCACCTTGGTTTTTAGCAAAAATACTTTGATAATTAATGCTATCTTGTGCTTCATCTGCTCTTTTAATATAAGGTGGTAAAGGTATATGGCCTATTTTTTCTAAAATTTCAAAAACTTCATGATGATTAAGTTTTTTATCATCATTAAAAAATTCCACTTCTCTTGTACCATCATCGTGTAATTTTTTGATTTTAGTTTTTAAAGAATTTTCAAAATATAAAATTTGTCCTTCTTTAACCTTACCGCGAATTTGCACTAAAAAATCATTGTTTTTTAAAGGGTGGTTGATAAAAAGTTCTATTTTACTACCACTTTCTTTATTCCCATAAATTCTTGCTTTTATTACTTTAGTATCGTTAAAGATGATTTCACAAGGTGGTAAAATTTTAGCCAAGTCCTTAAAATGTAAATGTGAAATTTGATCTTTACATCTTTCATAAACTAAAAGCTTAGCATTTTCTTTGGGTAAAATAGGAAAATTTGCTATAAGTTCATTAGGTAAATCATAATCATAACTAGAAAGTAAAAGATCTTTATCAATCATTTTCATCATCTTCTTTTTGACTAGGATTAACTTTTTTAGCTATATAAATAGAAATCCCATAAAGTCCACACAAAGGAACGGCCATTAAAAATTGTGATATAACATCAGGTGGTGTCATCATAGCCGAGAAAACAAAAATCACTAAAACAGAAACCCTAAAATGTTTTTTTAAAAAAGTATCATCAACAAGTCCAAGTTTAGCAAAGAAAAATGTTATTACAGGCATCTCAAAAGCCAAACCAAAAGCAATTACTAATTTAGTAAAAAAACCTACATATAAACCTATACTAATTAAAGGTTTAAAATCTTGAGTTTGCACCCCAAAATCAATCAAAAATTTAAAAGCCAAAGGTATAACTATGTAATAACAAAACAAAGCACCAAGTGCAAACATAATACTAGCAAAGCTTACAAAAGGCACTACTAATCTTTTTTCATTATCATAAAGTCCAGGTGCTACAAACTTCCAAAACTGCCAAAAAATAACCGGTAAAGAAATCAAAAAAGCTGTAAAAAATGAAACTTTCATCGCAGTAAATAAAGGCTCTTGTAACTCAACGAAGGTCATTTGTCTTGAAATTTCAGGTAAGGCTGCTTCAACAGGCGCTTTTAGTATGTCTATGATATAACTATTAAAACTAAAACATACAAAAAACATCACAACAACACAAGCAACACTTATAAATAATCTTTTTCTAAGTTCTACTAAATGCGGTTTTAATTCTTCAAACATTCTTGGCTTTCCATTTTCTGAGTATTTTTTTCATCTTTTTGAATTTTTTCTTCAAGATTAGAAAGTTCTTGTATATCTTTTTCTAAATCATTAATTTCACTTTTTAATTCTTTAGTATTATTTAAAATATCTTCTTTGAGTTGATCAAATTCTTCAAAACTTAGTTTTTTTCTGATATTTTCATTAGTTTGTGAAAATTCATCTTTGTATTTTTGTGCTTCATCTTTTAATTCTGCTATTTTTAGTTCTTTATTAATACTTGCTTTTGCTTCATCAATATTGCTTTTAATGGCTTTTAAAATTTTTGCAATTTCAACTATGGTTGAAGGTAATTTTTCAGGCCCAAGCACTAAAATAGCTACAACTAAAATAACTAAAATTTCACCAAAACTCATTATTTTGTCTTCTTTCGCTTGAATATATGGTCTACATTTTACATAAAAATACTTAAAAATATTATTACTTTTATTATATCAATATATAAAGATATCTTGATATATTGATATATTTTTGTTATAATGAATTAAAAATAAAAAGGAAAAAGCATGGAAAAATTAGTTTTTATTTTAAAAGATTTTTTGATTTTATTCATAGAAATATCTGTTTTATTTGTTTTAGTTAGTATGCTTATTGCTTATTTAAATGAGCGCTATGCTAAATTTTTCAATGAGCATTTAAAGAAAGATTCTTTTACAAGCTATATAAAAGCCATACTTTTAGGCTGTTTAACTCCATTTTGCTCATGCTCAAGCATACCGCTTTTAAACGCATTTTTAAAAGCTAAAGTACCACTTGGGGTATGTATAGCTTATTTAATCACCTCGCCTTTAATCAATCCTATTATAGTAGTGATGTTTGTGGTGAGTTTTGGCTTAAAAATCTCTTTATTTTATGTGGGATTTTTATTTTGCGTGATTTTATTTCTTGCTTTTTGTGTTTCTAAAATAAACACTCAAAGATTTTTTAATGAAGACTTTTTAAAAAATGATTTAGAGCAAAAGTCAAGTTGTTGTTCTAATAATACTTTTCAAAACTCATATTGTCAAAAATCTAGTTCTATTTTTGTTAAAAATTCTAAAGTTAGCGGTAAAGTTTTGAAATTTAAGTCTAAGACAAAAGACAATAAAATCAAAATGCTATTTATGCAAAGCTTTAAAGAATATAAAAAAATATTACCTTATATTGTTATAGGTATGGGTATTGGAGCTTTTATACACGGCTTTTTCCCGCAAGATTTTTTCCAAAATTATATGAAAGATTATGGAGTATTTGGCATATTTATAGCAGCTTTTATAGGGGTTTTACTTTATATGAATTGTACGGCTATGATACCTGTAGCACTAGCTTTAACTACCAGTGGAATTCCACTTGGTATAATGATGAGTTTTTTAATAGCAGGAGCTGGGTGTTCTTTGCCTGAGCTTATTTTACTTAAAAGAATTTTTAAAACAAGCTTTTTGATTTTATTTGCAAGTATGATTGTTTTTATAGCAATTAGTTTTGGACTTTTAATATTTTTCATATAAGGATTTTTATGCAAGAATTTTTAAAAATAACAAGTGCGATTAATGATGAAAGTAGGATTTTCATCTTAGCTTTTTTACAAAAATATGGAAAACTTTGTGTATGTGATTTACAAAGCTCTTTAAATATGAGTCAGTCAAGGCTTTCAAGGCACTTAAAAATTTTAAAAGAAGCTAATTTTTTAGAAGTAGATAGACAAGGTGTTTGGGCGTATTATGGGGTAAAAGAAAATTTAAATAATTTTTGTAATGATGTGTTAAAAAACATCAATGAGCTTTCCATAAAGCTTCCTGAGCTTAAAAGGTTTTCTTGTGAATGTCCTAAGGAATAAAATGAAAATAGCTTTTATTTGTATTCACAATAGTTGTAGATCTCAAATAGCTGAAGCTTTGTGTAAGAAAATATGTAAAGAACTTGGTTTAAATTTAGAGATTTATTCAGCTGGAAGTGATATTTCTAAGGGAATTAATCCTAAAGCTATAAGGATTTTAAAGCAAAAATATGCACTTGACATAAGTACTTATAAAGTAAAGAGCTTTGATAGTTTGCCTAAGGATTTAGATATTGTTGTAGGAATGGGTTGTGGGGTAGCTTGTCCAAATATTGGAGCAAAGTTTCATTTTGATTTTGGCTTAGAAGATCCTAGTAATTTTGAAGATGAGGATTTTATTAAAGTGGTGGAAAGTTTAGAATTAAAACTTAAAGAGCTTTTAGAAAAAATCACACAAGGAGAGCTTTAAATGCTTGGTTTTATAGATAGATTTTTGACTTTGTGGATTTTTATAGCCATGGCTTTAGGTTTGTTTTTGGGGTTTATCTTTCCTAATATTACAAATTTTTGGGAGAGTTTTAATTATAATCAAA
The DNA here is from genome assembly GCF_024723695.1 of Campylobacter sp. S4:11. Taxonomy (NCBI): domain Bacteria; kingdom Pseudomonadati; phylum Campylobacterota; class Epsilonproteobacteria; order Campylobacterales; family Campylobacteraceae; genus Campylobacter; species Campylobacter sp. S4:11. Next base: position 51,124 of record NZ_JANQDC010000010.1, read on the forward strand.
ATAATGTTTTGCTTATGGTGTGTTTGGTTTTAATGATGTATCCACCTTTGGCTAAGGTTGAGTATAGAAAAATATTTAAAATTTTTCACTCTATTAAAGCTTTAATACTTTCTTTGTTTTTAAATTGGATTTTTGGTCCTATTTTAATGTTTATATTAGCTTGGGTATTTTTAAAAAATGATCTTGATTATATGCAAGGTATTATCATCATAGGTTTAGCTCGTTGTGTAGCTATGGTGGTAGTTTGGAGTGATTTAGCTAAGGCTGATAAAGAGTACACCGCTGCTTTAGTGGGTATTAATACTATTTTTCAAATTTTGTGTTTTGCTTTTTATGTGTACTTGTTTTTAGAATTTTTTCCTTCTCTTTTGGGCTTGAGTTTTCAAAATAACCTAGAAGTAAAAATGGATGAAATTTTGAAAAATGTGGCAATTTATCTTGGTTTACCTTTTTTATTAGGGATTTTAAGTAGGGTTATTTTCATTAGTTTAAAAAGCAAAGAATGGTTTGATCAAAAATTCTTACCCAAAATTAGTCCTATTACACTTATTACTTTGCTTTTTACTATCATTATTATGTGTTCTTATAGATCAAGTGATATTTTCAGTTTACCTTTGGATGTATTTAAAATTTGTATTCCTTTGTTTTTATATTTTGTGATAATGTTTTATAGTTCTTGGTTTATAAGTAAAAAACTAGGTTTAAACTATGAAAAAAATACAGCTATTAGTTTTAGTGCTAGTGGTAATAATTTCGAACTTGCTATAGCTATATCCATTGCATCTTTTGGTATAAGCTCATTACAATCTTTTGCTGCTATTATAGGTCCATTGATTGAGGTGCCTGTTTTGATTTTACTTGTTAAATGGGCTTTGAGGTTTAAGTACTAATATACAAAGCTAATTCATCGCTTAAGAGGTAGTTGGTGTTATAAAAAATTCCATTTTTATAGACTAATTTTCCTTTTTTGCTAAGAAACATTGCCTTTTCTTTTTCTAAAGGTTCTAGCTTTATTTCATCCACCCCTATAATACTTCTAAGTCCTAGAAAAATATGCTCTAAACGCAAATCTTTTGAATTTAAATTTTCAATCTCTCTAAAACAAGGATTTGCTATATAATCTTTTAAACTTTTTTTAGTGTAAAATCTTTGATTTTTTAAAAATCCTACTGCACTTAAGCCACAGCCTATATAGTCTTTTCCTTGCCAGTAAGCAAGGTTGTGTTTACAAATTTGTCCAAAATTACTGATTTCATATTGTTTATAGCCAAGGCTTTCAATTGCTTTAATAAAATGCTTTGCAAGGCGCGGAGCGTTTTTTTTATAATGAAATTTTTTAGCAAATCTAGTTTTTTCTTCTATAGTTAAATTATAAGCACTCACATGGCTAATATCAAGCAGGGTTAGTTTAGAAATTTCATAATCAAGCATTTTTTTATCATCAAGTTTTGTATCATAAATTAAGTCCAAATTTATATTATTAAATCCTGCTTTTTTTGCATTTTCTATACTTGTAAAAATACTTTTTTGATCATGAATACGTCCAAGAAATTGTAATTTTTTTTCATGAAAACTTTGCGCGCCAAAAGAAATACGGTTAAAACCTAAATTTTTTATTTCTTTAAGCCATGAAAAATTACTCGAGTTGGGGTTGGCTTCTATACTGATTTCACTATCTTTTTGTAAATAACTTTGTAAAAAAATAAATATTTTTTCATAAAAACTAACTTCCATCAAACTAGGCGTGCCACCACCTATAAAAATAGTTTTTATAGAATTTTTGTCAAGTTTAAAAAAATCTAGTTGATATTTTATATCTTGCATTAAAGCATTTAAATAATCTTTTTCAAAGTCCTTTTTTTTAAGCGAGGTAAAAGAACAATAAAAACACTTACTTTCGCAAAATGGTATATGTATATATAAATGCATAAAACTTCTTTAAAATGTGATTATAAATTCGTATTTTTTTGTTAGAATTATATTATTTAAAAGTCAAGGATAAGAAAATCATGGAAAAAGAAAAAAAATATAGGCCAAATGTAGCCGCCATAATATTATCATCAGCTTATCCTTTTGAAAGTAAAATTTTACTTGCTAAACGTAATGATATGGAAGATATATGGCAATTTCCTCAAGGTGGTATAGATGATGGTGAGGAAATTAAAAGTGCATTATTTAGAGAGTTAAAAGAAGAAATAGGTACAGATGAGGTTGAAATTTTAGCTGAACATCCTGAGTGGATTAGTTATGACTTTCCGGTTAAGGTTGCACAAAAAATGTATCCTTACGATGGTCAAATCCAAAAATATTTTTTAGTTAGATTAAAAAATAAAGCTATTATTAATCTAAACACCAAAAATCCTGAATTTGATGCATATAAATTTGCTTCATTAGAAGATGTTTATGATATGATTAACCATTTTAAAAAACCTATATATATCAAGGTTTTAAAATATTTTAAAGAAAGGGGGTATATTTAATGCTGATCGTACAAAAATATGGAGGAACGAGCGTAGGAACGCTTGAACGTATTGATGAAGTTGCTAAAAGAGTGGCAAAAAGTAAAAAAACTTGCGATAAACTAGTTGTAGTAGTTTCAGCAATGAGTGGAGTGACTAATGAGCTTATTGATTTTGCTCATCATTTTAGCAAAAATCCTTCGGGTCGTGAGATGGATATGCTTTTAAGCAGTGGCGAGCGCGTAACTTCATCTTTGCTTGCTATTGCATTAAATGAAATGGGTTTAAAAGCTACTGCATTTTCCGGACGCAATGCAGGGATTATTACAGATGATGTTTATACTAAAGCAAGAATTGAACATATTGATACTACAAACATTAACAAAGCCTTAGATGAGGGGTATATTGTAGTAGTTGCTGGCTTTCAAGGTATTGATAGAATGGGTAATGTTACTACTTTGGGTCGTGGTGGAAGTGACTTAAGTGCGGTAGCGCTAGCTGGAGCTTTAAATGCTGATTTGTGTGAAATTTACACTGATGTAGATGGGGTATATACCACTGATCCTAGAATTGAGCCAAAGGCTAAAAAGCTAGATAAAATTTCTTATGAAGAAATGCTAGAGCTTGCAAGTTTAGGAGCTAAAGTTTTACAAAATCGCTCTGTAGAGCTTGCTAAAAAATTAAATGTAAAATTAGTTACTAGAAGTAGTTTTAATGAAAATGAAGGTACGATTATTACTAAGGAGGAAAATATGGAACAAGCTTTGGTTAGTGGCATAGCACTAGATAAAAACCAAGCAAGGGTTACTTTAAGAAATATTGATGATAAGCCAGGAATTGCTGCTGAAATTTTTGGGACTTTAGCAAATGAAAATATCAATGTAGATATGATTATCCAAAATGTAGGTGTAGATGGAGCTACAAATTTGGGCTTTACTGTGCCTGAAAACGAGCTTGATTTAGCAACTAATGCTATGAAAAAAGTTTTAGGTGCTAATGCTAATATAGAAACAGATAGTGCTGTAGTAAAAGTTTCAGTTGTGGGTGTGGGTATGAAATCACACTCTGGAGTAGCTTCGGCAGCTTTTAAAGCATTAGCAAATGAAAATATCAACATACAAATGATTTCTACAAGCGAAATTAAAATTTCAGTCATCGTGCATGAAAAATACGGCGAATTAGCTGTAAGAGTATTGCATGAAGTTTATAAACTAGATGTATAAATGAGTAATAGTTTTTTAAAATTTACCCTAGAGCAAATCCGAGAAAACGGCACTTATGCAAGTTGGTTAGAAGAAAGGCGTCTTGAATGGTCGCCTTTGATAGCTTCTAAATTAGCTTTGCTTTTACAAGGTTATACTTTTATTGTGATTACTGATGAGCAAAGAGCTTGGTTTGAAGAGTATTTTTTAAGCCAAATTAATGCTAACACCACAAGACCTTTAGTGCCTTTTGTGTCTTTAAAAGGAATTTATAATAAGGCTTGTAATACCCAAGAAGATATAGATTTACTAAACGATCTTTTGAGTATTTCTTTTCCTAATGGCTATGCTTTTTTTTATATAGGAACTAATACAGGTTTTAAATTTAAAATTGCTAATTCTAAAGAAGAAAGTATGCTTTGGCTTTTTGATGAGCAGTTGCAAAATAGCTTTTATCTTTCCTCACGCGATAAGGAATTAGACTATAAACTTATTTCTTTATACAAAGTATTTGAGCAAAGCTTAGAGGCTGTGCTTTTTTCTAAGGTAGAAATTTGAACCTAAAAAATAAAATCATTATTCATAATGATTTTGAGTTTATGCAAGAAAAGCTTACAGAAGAATATGGTCAAAAAAATCTTAGATTTTTCATACCTAAAAATCCTGACTTAGAATTAAGATTAAATGACTTAACCTATGACAAAAACGGCCAAGCAACAGCAAGAGCTATTATGAAAGAAAGCTATATGGCTGAAGCACAAGCTAAAATCATTGTTATACTAGCTAGATCTTTTCGTGAAGAAGCACAAAATTTTTTATTAAAAGTTTTTGAAGAGCCACCAAAAAATGTGTATTTTATCATCGTAGCTCCTTCAAAAAATGTTTTTTTGCCTACTATACTTTCAAGATTTATCGTAGAAAAACATAAAATTCAAAAAGAAAAAATGTCTTTAAATTTAGATCTTAAAAAAATAGATCTAGCTCAAATTGCTTCATTATTAAAACAATATGAAAATATAGACAAGCATGAGTGTTTAGAGCTAATTAGTGCTTTAAGTCATGAATGTTTTAAACAAGATATAAAATTAAATGATGAAGAAATTGAATTTTTTTATAAGGCTTATGAATTAGCTAAATTAAATGCAAAGCCAACTATTTTACTAAGCACCATAGCTTTAATTTTACACGAGAGAAAAAATGAAAATCATTAAAATCAATCCTAATACAGACTTTGAGCAAATTTCTAAATACATAAAGCCACACAAAGCAGGTGAGAAAATTATGAGTGAAAAAACTCAAATTCATTTCTTTCTTATTAAAGAATTAAGAGCACCTGCTGCAAATATACTCAAACAAGATGCACTAAGAGTTGGAGCTGAACTTGTAACACATAAAGAAGTTATACTAGGTAAGGAACATACTAATGCCTTGCTTATGGTAACGCAAGATCAAGCTAAAAAGCTTATAGAAAAAGAAAAATTACAAGATTTTAAACTTAAAAATTTAGCACTATTTTTAAAGTCTAATTTCGCTAAACCAAAATATGCAAAAATCATGGGTGTGATTAATGTTAATGAAGATAGTTTTAACGCTCAAAGTAGGGTTAAAGAAAATGAAGTTTTGGAAAAAATCGAACTCATGATTTCTCAAGGGGCTGATTATATAGATATAGGCGGGGTTTCTTCAAGACCTGGTAGTGTGTATTGTGGGAAAGAAGAAGAGTTTAAACGCTTAAAAAATACCCTAGATTTAATTTATAAAGAAAAACTTTATGAAAAATGTATTTTTAGTTTAGATAGCTTTGATGAGTATTGTTTAGAATATGCTTTAAATAAAGGCTTTAAACTTATTAATGATATCACCGGTTTTAAAAATGAAAATTTAGCCAAACTAGCTTTAAAATACAAAGCCACTTATACACTCATGCATATACAAAATACCCCACAAAATATGCAAGATAATCCTTTCTATGAAGATGTATTAGCCGAGCTTGATGATTTTTTTGCACAAAAGCTAGAAAGACTAGGTGAGCTTGGTTTAGATGATGTGATTTTAGATGTTGGCATTGGTTTTGGCAAAAGTCCTTGGCATAATATGATGTTAATCAAACATTTAGAGCATTTTTTACGCTTTGAAAAAGAACTTTTGATCGGAGCTAGTAGGAAAAGTGTGATAAATGCTTATTTTAACTCAAGTGTTGAGCAAAGACTAGCGGGTACGCTTTATTTGCATTTGGAGGCTTTCAAAAATGGTGCAAGCATTATAAGAGCACATGATGTGTATGAGCATAAGCAAATGTTTGAACTTGCAAAAGCTATGGATGAACTTTCTTTGGAGTAATGATGACTTATCAAGAGTATTTAGAAAAGGTAAAATTAGCAAAAGAATGGATGAGGGCTTATTATGAAGATGATGAGCCTTTAGCAAGTGATGAAGAATACGATAAACTTATAAGAGAGTTAAAAGCATTTGAAACGCTTCATCAAGAAAAGATTTCTAAAGACTCTCCAACACAAAACATCGCTCCTATTATACAAAGTGAATTTCACAAACTTGCACATAGTGCAAAAATGTGGTCTATGGAAGATGTTTTTGATGAAACTGAACTTAGAGCTTGGGCAAAAAGAGCTAAATGTGAGTTTGGTTTTTTCATAGAGCCTAAGTTTGATGGAGCAAGTTTAAATCTTACTTATGAAAATGGTATTTTAATCAGCGGCGCTACAAGGGGTGATGGAGAAGTGGGTGAGGATATTACTTTAAATGTGAAAGAAATATCAAACATACCTCAAAAAATTCCTTATAAAGACAAGATAGAAATTCGTGGCGAAGTGGTGATTTTAAAAGAAGATTTTGAAAAAATCAATGAAAAAAGAGCTAAAGATGGCTTGAGTTTATTTGCAAATCCACGCAATGCAGCAAGTGGTTCACTAAGACAGCTTGATACAAGTATTACAAAAGAAAGAAATTTAAAATTTTATCCTTGGGGAGTGGGGGAGAATTCTTTAGAATTTAGCAAGCACTCTGAAGTGATGGAGTTTGTAAGAAGTCTTGGTTTTTTAAAAGATGATTTTGTTTTTTGTGTGAAATCTTTAGATGAGGTTTTGGAAAAATACTACGAGCTTTTAGAAAAAAGAGATCAAAAGCCTATGATGATGGATGGTATGGTTGTAAGGGTAGATGATTTAGCTCATTGTAAGCTTTTGGGTTATACGGTGAAATTTCCAAAATTTATGGCTGCATTTAAATTTCCTGCATTGGAAAAAACTACAACCTTGCTTGGTGTTAATTTGCAAGTTGGAAGAAGCGGGGTAGTTACTCCTGTAGCAGTGCTAGAGCCTGTAAATTTAGATGGGGTTGTAGTAAAGTCTGCAACCTTGCATAATTTTGATGAGATAGCTAGACTTGGAGTGATGATAGGCGATAGCGTAAGTGTGATAAGAAGTGGCGATGTTATACCTAAAATCACTAAAGTTTTTACCCAAAGGCGTGATGGTTTAGAAAGTAAAATTGCCAAGCCAACTCTTTGCCCTGAGTGTTTAAGTGAACTTTTAGATGAAGGTGCTTTTTTAAAATGCCAAAATTTAGATTGCAAAGCAAGACTTGTAAATTCCATTATACATTTTGTATCTAAAAAGTGTTTGAATATAGACGGCCTTGGAGAAAATATCGTCGAGCTTTTATTTAAAGAAGGAAAAATCACCAACATAGAAAGTATATTTTTCTTAAAATACAGTGATTTTGAAGGCTTAGAAGGCTTTAAAGAAAAAAAAATCAACAATCTTCTAAGTGCTATTGAAAATGCAAAAAAATGCCCTTTATCAAGGTTTATCACTGCTTTAGGTATAGAGCATATTGGCGAAGTAGCAGCTAAAAAACTAGCTCAATCTTTTGGCTTTGAATGGTTTATGCAAAGCTATGAAGCTTATGCAAATTTAGAAGGTTTTGGCGCACAAATGGCTAAAAGCTTAGAAGAATTTACCCATGTTAATGCAAATCGCATTAAGCATTTTTATGAAATTTTGCATTTAGAGGATGAGAAAAAAGAGCTTATTATAAATGATAATATTTCTAATAAAACCTTTGTTATCACAGGCACTTTAAGCAAATCACGCGATCATTTTAAAGAACTAATCGAAAACTTTGGAGCAAAAGTAAGTTCAAGTGTGTCTAAGAAAACTGACTTTGTATTATATGGAAGTGAAGCAGGCTCAAAGCTTGAAAAGGCTCAAAGTTTAGGAGTTAAGTGCATCAATGAAGCTGAGTTTAACGCTCTTTTAGGCGGTGATGATGAGGTATGATGTCTTTGTAAGCACAAAGTTAAATATTTCTCGCAATAAAGCTTGTGAGCTTATAGAAAACAAGCAAATTTTACTCAATGGTGAGTTTAAAAAAACCTCTTTTAAAATCACATCTTTAAATCCTTTAGAAGATGAGAGTTTAAAACTCACGCTTTTAGAAGAGCTTTTTGTAAGTAGAGCTGCTTTTAAGCTTAAGCATTTTTTACAAGAGCATGCATTTACTATAAAAGATAAAATTTGTTTAGATATAGGCTCATCGACTGGGGGTTTTGTGCAAATTTTACATCAAAATAATGCTAAACATATCACTGCTTTAGATGTAGGTTCTAACCAACTTCATGAAAGCTTAAGAAATTTAGAAAATATCCAAATTTGCGAAAACACCGATTTGCGTGAGTTTAGAAGTGAAATTTTATATGATGTTATCACTTGTGATGTGAGTTTTATATCTTTAACACATTTGATTTTTCATATAGATAAATTTGCTAAAGATCTTATCATCTTGCTTTTTAAACCTCAATTTGAAGTAGGTAAAAATGCTAAGCGTGATAAAAACGGAGTGGTAAAAGATATAAAAGCTATTAAAACTGCCAAAGAGGGCTTTGAAAAAGCCTGCGCAAAGCTTGGTTGGATCTTGCAAGTAAGTCAAGAGTCGCACTTAAAAGGAAAAGAAGGCAATGTTGAGTTTTTCTACGCCTATAGAAAAAACTAAAATCACAAATTTAGCCATAGGGCGTTTTGATGGTATGCATTTGGGGCATTTTGAGCTTTTTAAGCATTTAGATGAAAACGGAGCTTTGTTTATCATCGCAAAAGAGAAAAAAGAAGCTCTAACGCCTAAGGATTTTAGAGCAACTTTAGTTGATTTTCCTTTGATTTTTTGTGATTTTGATAAAATCAAAGACTATAAAGGCGAGGATTTTTTAAAGCTTTTAAAGCAAGAATTTCCCAAACTAGAAAAAATCATCGTAGGTTATGATTTTAAATTTGGTAAAGAAAGAAAATGCAGTGCCAAAGACATACAAGGCCTTTGTGGTATAAACACTATCATCGTAGATGAGTTTAAAATTCAAAACAAAAGTGTTCATACAAGTATGATTAAAACCTTACTTAAAGAAGCAAAAGTCAAAGAAGCTAAAAATTTTCTAGGTAGATTTTATACTATACAAGCAAATATCATCAAAGGGCAAGGCATAGGTGCTAAAGAGCTTTTTGCAACTTTAAATTTATACGCAAAAGACTTTATTTTACCTAAAGATGGTGTATATGCGACTTTGGTAAAGATTGAAAATAAAAGTTATCATAGTGTAAGTTTTATAGGCATAAGATCTACTGATGAAAATTTTGCTCTAGAAACGCATATTTTAGATGAAAATTTCACAAACACAAAAGCAAAGTTAGTGGAGTTAAGTTTTATTGACTATATAAGAGCTAATGAGAAATTTAATGACTTAGCCTTATTAAAAGCACAAATTAGTAAAGATATTAACAAAGCAAAAGAAATTTTAGGAAAATTAAATGAAAGATGAAATTTTTAAAAAACCTTTAGAGAAACAATTTGAATTTGATAAAAGCGTAGCAAGTGTTTTTGATGATATGGTGTCAAGGTCCGTGCCTTTTTATACGCAAAATTTAAAACTCATAGTTGAACTCATAGATCATTTTGCACCGCAAAATGCGAGAATTTGCGATCTTGGTTGTTCTACGGCTAGTTTGTTGCTTGCACTTTATGAAAAAAGAAAAGATTTTCTTTTAAGTGGGGTTGATGAGGCTAATGCTATGCTAGAGATTGCTAAAAGTAAATGCCAAGCTTTTGGAGCTAGAGTGGAATTTTATCAAAAAAATTTAGATGATTTTGAGTTTTTTAAAAATGATGTTTTTATAGCTACTTATACTTTACAGTTTATCCGCCCACCTAAAAGACAAGAATTAGTTGATAAAATCTATCAAAACCTAAATGAAAATGGTATATTTGTACTTAGTGAAAAAATTCTTTATGAAGATGTCAAAATAGCTAAAAAAATGATACAAATTTATGAGCAATATAAACTAGAGCAAGGTTATAGCAAGTTAGAAATTTCAAGCAAAAGAGAAGCTTTGGAAAATATCCTCATACCTTATACTCAAAATGAAAACATAACTATGCTTAAAAAGGCAGGATTTTCTAAAGTAGAAAGCGTATTTAAATGGGTAAATTTTGAAACCTTCATTGCTTTTAAATAGATAATTATTGATTGTTCAATAGTTAATTTTATATTCAAATATTTATATATTTAAACTTTTTATAAATAATTATTTTATATAATATAAAATTATTTTTAATACAACAATCAAGGAGTTTTAATGTCTTACTTTACGGGGGGGGGGGATTTGATAATTCCCAATTAAATAATACCTCTTTAAC
>NZ_JANQDC010000011.1:0-57673 GCF_024723695.1 Campylobacter sp. S4:11
AAAAACCCCGCCACTACCACTAGCAGGGTCGCAAGAAATTTCACCTTCTTTAGGGTCTATCATATCCACCATAAACTCAACCACACTTCTAGGTGTAAAAAACTGACCTATTTCCCCACGAAAAGTTCTGCCTAAAAATCTTTCAAATGCTATACCTTTTACATCTGCTGAGGTTAAAGATAGATTATAACTTTCCAACTCTTTTATGATTTTTAATATAGTGTGTTCTTTTAAATTAATCTTTTCATCTTTTTTAAAAATTTTATCTTTTGCAAATTCTTTTTTAGCGCCATCAAAATAACTTTCAATAGGATTTGCATTATACTTTCTAGCTTCTTTAATGTATTCTTGATTAAATTTTTTATTTTGTCCTTTTAAAAGCATTCTTTCAACATAAACTTTCATAAATAAAATTTTAGCTATTTCATCAAATGCAGCTGCTGGATCTAGTTTTTCTATATTTCTTATGATGTTATGACATTTATGGAGCATATTTGCAAATTCATCTTCTTTGAAAACTAATAAATCCTTATAAAGCTGTTCTATTGTTTTTTCATCAGCCCCATTTGATGGTATGTTTGATATCTCTTGCCTATATCCTGGTACCTTATCTTTTAAAATTCGCCAAAATCTAGTTTCATAACTATTGTGTGTAATGAAAAATTTAGCATTTAGTATTCTTGCATAGCTTTCACCTTGATCATAGTCTTTTTCATTTATGTGAATATAATCTGCCTTACACTCAACAATAATTAATGGAGTATTGTTGTTTTGTTTTTCTTCTATGCTTTTCCATATAACTATATCAGCTCTTGCACTTCTTTTGCCTTCCTTTGTCGATAACTCTTCATCTAATTGTTCTATTTTATATTTATATTCATTTACTAATCTACATACAAATTCTTGTCTAACTTTTTCTTCTGGAGTTGCAACTAAATATTTTTTTCTAATATGAGAATATATTTTACCTTCTTTGTTATATTGAACTTCTAAAATATCCATATAAATCCTTTAAATAAAAACTATCATTAATATAAAATATATTTTATATTAATATGCGAAATAAATTATAAAATAAACACATTTTATAAAGTAATTTATTTAAACCTATGAGTTATTTAATCTTATTTTTAATCTTTGAAATAGTATAATACAAACATCCTTGCTCTTATTTTATCATTTTTTGCTAAAATATCTCAAACTAAAAAGGATAAAAATGACTCCACAGGTTAAAATAAATAAGCCAAGTTTGCAAGAAGTGCAAAATTATCTTAAATTAGACGAACATTATGCTCTACAAGAAAGTGCATTAAGAAAATTATTTACAAAAACCTATCCAAAAAATGATGATATAGATGATATTTTAATAAAAGCATCATCATTAATGATTTTTATAGCACTAATATTTTTTCAATTTTTCCAGTTGCTAAACATATAAAAAATTTAAAAATTGATGAGAAATTAAAAAATAAAGACTTAAGCTTAGTTAGCAAAATAGCAAATATTAAAATAAATGGAGTAGATAAAAATTTTTATTCTTTTGCTAGTAAATACTGCTCACATCATCAGCCTTTATTTTTTCCTATATATGATTATTATGTAGATAAAGTATTGACATATTTTCAAAATAAAAATAATTTTTATAATTTTGAATTTAATTTGAAAAATTATGAAATATTTTGCGATGTTATAAATAAATTCATTGATTATTATGAATTAAATAATTTTAATATAAAAGAAATTGATAAATATTTATGGCAGTTAGGTAAAGTTGCATTTCCAAGAAATTATAAAAAACAAAATAATAAAGCGTAATATATTCAAGTTTTTATAGTAATTTTAAAAATTAAATAATTATACCTAAAAATCAAACCAAAACCCACAAACGCACCTTGAGTATAGTATCTTACTTTATTTTCCCTATTGCAATAAAAACCTAGCTTTAATATAATTTCAAAAATCACAAAGGAGAGAAAATGGACTCAAAAATATTTTTAGAAAATGGTCGTGTTAAAAGCAAAGGTTATGCTATGCTTAGCAAGGATTCTAAATTCACACCTTTTGAATTTACACGCCATAAAGTAGGCAAAAACGACATCTTAATCGCTATCAAATACGCAGGAATTTGCCATAGTGACATTCACACCGCAAGAAGCGAATGGGGCGAGGCAACCTACCCTTGCGTACCTGGCCATGAAATAGCAGGAGAAGTTATCGCGGTGGGTGAAAATGTGAGTAAATTTAAAGTAGGTGATTATGCTGGGGTTGGGTGTATGGTCAACTCATGCGGAGAGTGCGAAGCATGCAAAAAATCTCAAGAGCAATTTTGCGAAAATGGTAAAACCATCTACACTTATAACTGCAAAGATGTATTTCATGATAATGAAAACACCTATGGAGGCTACTCAAACAACATCGTAGTAAGTGAAAAATTTGCTATCAATGTACCAAAAAATGCTCCACTTGACAAAGTAGCGCCTTTACTTTGTGCGGGTATTACTACCTACTCACCGCTTAAATTTTCAAACATCAAAGAAGGCTCAAGTGTAGCCGTAGCAGGTTTTGGTGGGCTTGGTATGATGGCAGTTAAATATGCTGTAAAAATGGGGGCAAAAGTAAGTGTTTTTGCAAGAAATGAAAACAAAAAAGCAGAAGCTTTAGCTATGGGTGTGAGTAATTTTTATACTAGTACAGACAAAAGCGTGGTAAAAGAAAGATTTGACCTCATCATCTCTACTATACCGACCCCTTATGATCCGCTAGCTTATATGGATTTGTTAAAATTTGGTGGTGAAATGGCTATAGTAGGATTACCTCCACATGAAGTAAGTCCTAGCATTAACATCATTCATTTTGTATTTAAAGCAGGTAAAAAAGTATATGGCTCGCTTATTGGGGGCATTAAAGAAACTCAAGAAATGCTTGATTTTTCTTTAGAACATGGAATTTATCCTGAAATTGAACTCATCAAACCAAGTGAGATTGACAAAGCTTATGAAAACCTCACTTCAGGAAAAGCCAAATTCCGCTATGTAATCGATATGAGTGCAGAAAATTAATACTCATCAAAAATCACATCACTAGTATCAAAACCTCTTTGCTTGGCTATTTCAAGCAAGGAGTTTATTTGCTCTTTTGCTAAAATCTCTCTTGATAAAATCCAAAGATATTTTTTATCAGGACTACCTACGATAGAAACTTGATAATTTGTATCAATGTAAATAATCTCATAATTTGGTTTGTTAAAAACATTCATAAAAATACTAAATTTAACCGCTAAAGCCCTTGGTGATTTTACCCTAGCTTTGCCATTTGCTTGAGAAATTTCTCCATTTTCTTTTGTGCATATATTTTTGACTTTAATTATAGGTGTAGAGTCTTCATACTCTAGCTCATATTCTGCCTTAGCACTTTTGCAAGTTTTTTGAAAAAATGCAGGTTTTCTAGCCATTTCTAACCATATACCCATGTATTTTTCTAAATTTATACCATCTAATAATTCTATCATTTTTCTTCCTTTTGATTTGCCTCACCCCAATCACACATCGCTTGTAAAATAGGGATCAAACTTTGTCCTTTTTTAGCAAGGCGGTATTCTACTTTTGGAGGGATTTGTGGGTATTCTTTACGCGTGATTAAATCATCATTTTCAAGCTCTCTTAAAGTATGCGTTAGAGTCTTAAAAGAAATATTGCCAAGATATCTTTTAAGCTCATTATATCTTACAACTTCATAGCGAAATAAACAATACAAAACACTCATCTTATACTTTCCCGAAATCAAAGACAAGGTATAGTTAAACCCACATTCTGTAAAATCGCACTTTTCTTCCATATACTTTCCTTTAATATAGTATTATGCTTTTTTATATTATAATCCAAAATCATTTTTTATCAAAATGAAATACATTAAAAAGGATTTCGATGGATTTCATCACAAATCTTATCATTGCTGCTATTGTTGGTGGTGCATGTGGAGTTGCGCTTCATTTGTGGAAAAAGAAAAAAGAAAAAGACAGTAGCGAAAAATAATATGTGAAGCAAAATGCTTCACATATATCTATACTAATTGTCTATCATTTTTATGATATTTTAAAATACCCTCTGCACAACGATAAGCCAAAGCTCCAACTGTATCAGTAGGATTGTATCCACTATTGTGCTGAAAATTTCCCGCACCAACAACAAAAAGATTATCCATATCCCAATGTTGCAAATAAGTATTAACAACACTTGTTTGAGGATTAGCACCCATAGTAGTTCCACCCGTATTATGTGTAGATTGATAAGGCACTATACTATAATCTTTTAAATAAGCTCCTTTTTTAATCGATCTCACTCCTTGCATTTTTTTAGCTACTTCAGCTGTTTTATCTGTTATAAATTTATGCAAAGCACGATCTTGATCTGTAAAATTATAAGTAAGTCTTACCAGTGGCATTCCAAAAGCATCTTTATAGGTTGGATCCAAACTCAAATAATTGCTTTTGTGTGGTAAAGATGCGCCTTGTCCTCCTACTGTGATAGCTCTTGTAAAATTATAATTTAAAGCTTTTTTAAATTCAGCTCCCCAACTTGGAGTTCCTTTTGGCAGCGGAGCTGATTGGATAGGGCGATTTCCAAGTTGCACACTATAAATCATAGCTCCGTGTAAAAACTTCTCTTTTGAGTGATCAAAATTATCCCCATTATAGTCATCGCAAGTTGTACCCAAAGCACCTGAACCCATATATGTATTAAATTGCTCATCAAAAAACGCTGTTGTTCCCATATTGATTTGATAACAATAGTTTTTACCTAAAGTTCCTTTGCCTGTGTTTGGATCATATTGTTCACCTATACCACTTACCATTAAAAGCTTAGCATTGTTAAACATATAGCTTGTAAGCACTACAATATCTGCTGGCTGAATATATTCTTTCATAGTTCTTGTATCTACAAACCTAACTCCTGTAGCTTTGCCATCTTTTTTTAGTATTTCTATAACATTACTATGAGTTCTTATAGTATATTTTCCTGTGCTCATAGCTTTAGGTATGACAGTATTGATAGGACTAGCCTTAGCACCATACTCACAACCAAAACGCTCACAATAAGCACAATATTGACATGGAGCTAGATCTTGACCATCTGGATTAGTATAACCGCCTTTTGAATTAGCTGCAGGTAATCTAAATGGGTGCAATTTCATTTCTTTTGCAGCTTTTTCGAAGCGTTTAAGCATTTTAGTGTTTTCTAAAGGTTCTTGCGGATAAGGACTTGATCTAAACAAACCCATTTTTTCAGCAAGTGGGTTTTCTTCTCCACAAATTCCACAGGTTTTTTCAAACTTATCATAATAAGGTTCCATATCTTTATAGGTTAAACCCCAATCTTGCAAAGTATAATCATCA
Source organism: Campylobacter sp. S4:11 (assembly GCF_024723695.1). Classification (NCBI taxonomy): domain Bacteria; kingdom Pseudomonadati; phylum Campylobacterota; class Epsilonproteobacteria; order Campylobacterales; family Campylobacteraceae; genus Campylobacter; species Campylobacter sp. S4:11. Next base: position 5,393 of record NZ_JANQDC010000011.1, read on the forward strand.
CCTAATTTATTGCCATATCTTTCAAAACTTTTTGTTTTAATCTCAAAATCATAAGGTAAAAATCTAAAGGTCCAACCATTCCAATGAACCCCTGCACCACCAACATTACTTCCAAGCAAAAAAGATCCCATTTTTCTATATGGTAAGGCTAAACCATTAACATTATGGCGAAAAGTTACTGTATCTTTTGAGCAATCTTGCATTAAACCATAATTAATACCATATCTCCACTCATCGTGAATCATCGCAAAATTTTCCATAGTTTGCATCATACCACGCTCTAAGCTCAAGACAGTCAATCCAGCCTTGGTAAGTTCTGCTGCAACTATACCACCTGTCCAACCAGCCCCTACTGTTACCACATCTACTTTTTTTAATACTTCTGCCATAATTTATCCTTCCATATCAGCTAAGCTCATAGGCTCTATGTCAAAAAACTCATCGCTTGTAATCTTGTCAATATAACTCATTTGAGCACCAGGATATTGCATCATTTTCCAACCATTTTTATTATCATTACCACCATAAATTGGATCAGACAAAACTCCAGCTATTGTCATATCCCTTAAAAGAGTAAAAAATTCAGAAGATTTAAATCCTATGAAATCGATTTTATTTTTTTCTAAATCAACTAAAATTTTATCTTGCTCAACTCCTTTTAAAGATGAAAAAGTTTTTTTATAGCGCTTTTGAGATATTATTTCCAAAGCTTTAACACCCTCTAAGAAAATCTCATTGCGTTTCATTGGGGTTTGATAACCTTGCTCAGCAATTCCTTCTATAAATGGTCCTTGTAGATATTCTCTATCATTATAACCATAAGCTGAAGCTAATTGATTGTCAATAAAATAAGGCACGCCTAAGCCTATAGCACCATCACCTTGCTCATCTTTTGGATAAATTCTCTCACACGCTGCGCTTAGATTATCAAAATCAGTCTGTACTTGAAAAAACATTTTTCCTCTTATTTTATTTGAGCTTCCTTGTGTTTTCTTATGCACATGAGTTAATTCTGCAGCATGCAATATAGCTCCACCACTCATAGTGCTAGCAGCAACCACACCACCACCCAAAAGACTTAATTTAAAAAAATTTCTACGATCAATGACATTATCTTGCATATTTTCCTCCTTTTTGTTGATAGTATCATTATATCCATTCTATTCCTTGCTTTTTTAATATGGTCTTAAATAAAAAAAATAATACTATTTTTATATGATTTTAAAAAAATTAATCATAAAAAGTAACATATTTATTTTACACTTTCTTATAGTATAGTATATTACATAAATTTTAGTATTGACATAAAATTATAGTTAAATTATAATTTCTAAAAACACAAAGGATGAATATGAAAAAAATATTATTATTAAATGGTGCAAAAGATTTTGGGCATTCTAAAGGAAAACTAAATACAAGCTTACACGAGCTTGCACTTAAAACTTTACAAGAACTTGGTTTACAAACTCAACAAACACATATAGATCAAGGCTATAACACAAACGATGAGGTAGAAAAAATTCTAAATGCTGATGTTTTGATTTGGCAAATGCCTGGTTGGTGGATGGGTGAGCCTTGGATAGTAAAAAAATACATTGATGATGTTTTCACAGCAGGACATGGAGTATTTTATAAAAACGATGGCAGAAGTCATAATGAACCTACTAAGAATTATGGCACAGGCGGGCTTTTAAAAAATAAAAAATACATGCTTTCACTAACTTGGAATGCTCCAATGCAAGCTTTTGATGATAAGAATGAATTTTTTAATGGAACCGGAGTTGATGGAGTGTATTTACACTTTCACAAAGCACATGAGTTTTTAGGAATGAGTGCCTTACCTACTTTCATAGCAAACGATGTAATCAAAAATCCTCAAGTACAAGAATATTTCACCAACTACAAAGCGCACTTAGAAAAAATTTTTAAAGCTTAGAAATTTGGGATTTGATGCTAGAAATCATTGATTTTTTAGCCTCAAATTCACTTTTTAAATTCAAAATAATCTGTCTTTTAGCTTCTACAAAATCATTAAAGCTTTGCATATAATTTTTATAAATTTTTAAAACTACAGGTTTATTTAAAAGTAAATCTTCAAATTCATATACATTAAGCTCGGTTAATACTCTTTGATGCACCTCACTTGTTTTTGGACGATACAAGCTAAACTCAGTGCTATCAAGCTCGTAAAATTCTTTACTTGCATTCATTTTAGTACTAAAAAATCCCAAAGTAAGCTTAGTAGCACTTTCATAATTTGCTAAAGCTTTTAGATTAAGCTTTTCTAAAAACAAATCAAGCTCAAGTTGGCTTTTAAATAATAATTGCTTAAAATCTTTTAAAAAAAGCTCCTCACTAGCACTAGCAAAGCTTCTAAAACTAGCAAATTCTTTTTCACTTTCTAAGGTATTTTCCTTTTGTAAATTTGAAAATTGAGCTTTAAAAAGCAAAATTTGCTCTTCTAAATGAGTAAAAAATAAAGAAAAATCATCTTTAATTTGACTAAATTCTAAAGTGATTTCATTTTTTAATCTTTTAAATTCCTTATTCATTGCTTCAGAGTTATAAAACATAGCCAAAAACGCATCATCACTTGAAAGATATGGCGCTTTATAAGCAACTTTTTTATAAAGGTTTTTCTTAAATAAGCCCTTGGCTTCTTTATAATAACTACTATCTTTTTCTTTGATAAATTTTAAAATTTCTTGAGAAATTTTTTCTCCAACAAGTTTTAATTTATCTAAACAATTATGATTTAAAATTTTTATTTTTTGCTCTAGCTTGCTTACTTTGAAAGTTTGCAAAATAGTATTAAATTTAAGCTCTAATTGCTCTAGTGCATTTTGAAACAAATCATATTGATTTGACAAAAGTTCGCATAAACCACTAAGATTTTCTTTGATAAAATCTTTTTTAATACGCTCATAATCAAGCTCTTTTAAATACTCATAAAGCAAAGGTAAATTTGACTTTTGCAAATCAATTTTTGCTTCTTTGCATGAAATTGCGATGATTTTTTCAAAATACTTATCAAAAACTAAATGAGCATAATTTAAAACATTTTCTAGCTCATCTTGACTTAGCTTATCTTTTTGATTAAGCACACAAATCCCACCACGCTCTAAAAGCTTAGCATTTGCCTTTATAGCATCTTCTTCACTTTTTTTGCCTGCATTATCAATCAAACTAAGCCAAATAGTACTATGCATAAAAGAAAGCTCTTTAAAAGTAGTTAGCGTATCGGTGGTATTTGCATTTAGACCCGGAGTATCTATAAGCGTGATATCTTTTAAAAGCTCAATAGGTGCAAAAAGGTGCAAACTTTTAGTTTCTTTTAGCTCATTTCTTTGATCGCTAAATTTAGAAAGCTCATCTATATCTACAATCTCATCACTACCATCTTCATATTCAACTCTTAAAAAATACTCCTTAGCATAGCGTAAAAAGGTGGGTTTAAAAGTCACTGGCACCACACCTGTTGGCAGGCATTCTTTTTGTAAAATTAAATTTAAAAGCGTGGATTTACCACTAGAAAATTGCCCTATAATGGCCACATTAATGGCTCTTTTATAGCTAGCTATAATCATTTCAAGATCTTTTAAAAAGACATCATTTAAATGCAAACTTGGTTCCAAAAATGCATTTTTGATTGCTAGAATTTTTCCTTCAAAACTATCATCAAAACTTTTACAATAAGCATTTTCATAAGCTTTTAAAAAATCACTAATCAAGTCATTTTGCATTTAAAAGCTCCGTTTTTAAAATCTTTAAACTTTGTAATTTTGTATTATTTTTTTCTAAAAGCTCTTTGGAGTTTTGTTCATTTTGCTCTATTTGTAAAATCAAGTCTTTTAAGTCTTTGATTTGCTCTTCTTGTTCTTTTTCGTATAAATTTAAACTAAGCTCTAAATTAGTAAAAAATTCTTGATTATTTTTTAAATCTAGGGCAATTTTTTCTATATTAAATGTTTGTAATTTTTCTAAAATTTGATTTTCTAAAGAACTTTCTAGCTTATAAATATCTTGAGTAGACTCTAATTTTTTTAAAAGTTCCGCTTTTAATGTCACAAAAAGATCATTGGTAAAAATGCTTTCTATTTTTGTTTCAACTTTACTTTTAAAATCATCACAATTTTGCTCTAAAATAGCTTTTAAAAAATCATATTTCACACTTAGTGTGGTTTTAAGCTCATTGATCTTATACTCACTTTGCTGTTTTAACTCTCTTAAAAGATCAAAAATTCCATCTTTTAAAGTCGTATCGATGATAGTGTTTAATCTTTGAGTGTTGTTTTTGATTTTATTATTTTGATTATATTTTAGCTCATCTATAAGTTTTTCTTTTAGTTTCTTAGCTAGCAAATGTAAAAGCGTTAAAATTTCTTGAGTATTTTCATCTTTTGTGTTAAAAATAGCACTTAGCTCTGCTTTTACTTGCGTTAATTTTCCTTTTTTTGCTTTAAAATCATTGATAATAGTTTGATTTTGCTTATCAAGCTCAAAGCTTTCGTAATTTAGCATTTTATTAGAAAATTTAATTTTTTCTTCTATTTTTTCTAAATGTAATAACAATTCTTTTTTATAAGCACTTAGAGCAATTTTGTTTTTATCATATAAGCTTTTAGCTATAAGTTCTTCTAGTGTTAAAATATTACTTTGTTCTAAATTTCCACCTTTTTTTTGATAAAAATCATTGGCTAGTTTTGAAGAGATACACACAAAATCTACATTATCTAATAATTCTTGGCTAAGCTGCTTTTGTGCTAAATTTTCTTTGAGCTTATTTTTAGTATAGTTAATTACTTCTTGCAAGTCTTTTTGACTAAGCAAATCAGCTTTAGTAAGCACAATCAAAAGCTTACTTACTCTTGAAGTTAGCAAACATTCTATAATAAAATCACAATCTTTTTGACTAAGACTTTGAGAAGCATTCATAAGGTGGATTAAAAAGTCAGCTTTGCTTATATAAGCTTTTGTTAAAAGCTCTCTTTGGATGATCACATCATCAAGTCCTGGAGTATCAACTATACAAACATTATCTTTTAAAAAATCAAGCGATGCAAAAAGCTCTATTTTTTTAATGAGTGCTGAGATTTTGTTTTTTGCACTAGTGTAATTTTTTAATTCTTCAATTTTTATTTCTATATTTTTATTTTCTTTTTCAATATACTCATTTAGATTAAAATTTTGCTCTAATTGCTTGATTAGTTCTTGCATGTCTTGATTATCTTTAGAGCTTTTTAAAATATCTTGCCATTCTTCTTCACTCCAAAAATATATCTTAGCTTTTTGTTCTTTGCCATATTTTAAAACACTCAAATTTGCAGTTTCAGGTACATTAGATACACCTAAAAAATCCTTTTTTAAAAGTGCATTTAGCATACTTGATTTACCTGCATTTACTACACCTGTTACCGCAATAGAAAAATCAATATTACTAAATTTAACCAAAGCTTCTTGTAAGAGTTTTTGAACTTTTTCTTCTTCACAAAGCTCTTGTAAGTTTTGATTAATAAGATCTAGTGTTTGATGTGAGTTTTTAACTTCTTGCTTGTAATCTTTTTGAATAGCTTTTTGCCTAGATACAAAAGCATATATTAAAGTATTATCAGTGATTTTTTGAAGTTTTTCTAAGGCTTTTAAAAGCTCGTTTTTGTCTAAAATTCCTAAATTTAAAGCGTTAATAAAACAAACCTGTGCATACTGAATGCCATAAAGATCTAAGCGTAAATTTAAACTTTTCATCAAACTTTTAAATTCATTTAAAGCGCTAAATCTTTCATAGTTATCAAGATTAGTACTTAAAAGAATTGCTGCTTTTTGAGTATCAATTAAACTTTCATCAAAAAGTGTATTTGTGTCAAGATAAACACTATGATTTTGCCAAATTTGTTTTAGTAAGGTTTTAAGAGCCCCCTTTTCTTGGGGGCTAGGATTATTTGTTTCTTTGAGCGACAAGCTGTCTTCTCATATAAGCGATTTTACTTTGTAAAGGTAGTTCTTTTGGACAATTATCTTCACATGCAAGTAAAGACATACATCCAAATACACCATCATCATCGCCCACTAATTCATAAAAATCTTCTATGGTTCTGTGATCATGTGGATCTTGTAAATATCTAGCTGTTCTTAAAAGTCCAGTAGCTGCGATAAAGTCAGGTCTCATCAACTTAGTCGCACAAGAAGCAACACAAATTCCACACTCTATACAACGATCAAGTTCAAAAGTCTCATCAGCAACTTCTGGCTCAATACGCTCTTCAAGTTTAGAAATATCTGTTTCTTTTTCATTATGTACCCAACTTTCAACGCGTTTGCACATACCATCAAACCACTCACCTGTATTAACACTTAAATCTTTTATGTGTCTAAATGCAGGTAAAGGCATAAGCTCTATAACACCATCTGGATAGTCTTTTGTCAATGTTTTACAAGCAAGTTTTGGCTTACCATTGATCATCATAGCACAGCTTCCACAAATCCCTGCTCTACATACAAAGTCAAAACTCAAATCCGCATCCATTTTTTCTCTGATTTGAGTTAAGCACACAAAAATCGTCATAAATGGAGTTTCTTCAAGCTCATAAGTAACAAAATGAGGCTTAGAAATTTTACTTAATGGATTATATTTAAATGCTCTTATTGTTAATTTTCTACTCATAATCAACTCCTATTCTTTGATTTGGTGCTTTAAATTTAGCTTGTAATTCATAAGGCATTAAAGCATGTTGAATTTCATATCTACCTTTGCCTTCTGCTTCCATTTTTTCACGGATCGCATCAACTTCAGCTTGACGTTTTTCGCTTAATGGGTTTTCAATAATATTTCCTTTAGCACCATAACCTCTAAATGCAGGTGGAATTTCCATTTTCATAATATCAAGATCTTCATACTCAACTCTAGGCATACTTTCACCTTCTACCCAGTAAGTATTTGTTCTTTTCATCCAATTTAAGTCATCTCTTTTTGGATAATCTTCTCTATAATGAGCCCCACGGCTTTCTGTTCTTAAAAGTGCACCATAAGCAACACATAAAGCAATTTTTAGCATTCTTGGAACTCTATAAGCTTCTTCAAGCTCTGGGTTTGCACATTTTAATTCTTTATCATGTACTTTTAAATCAAGTGATTTATGATATAACTCTTCAAGCTCTTTAACCGCTTCTTCAAGACCTTGACCTGTTCTAAAGATAGCTACTTTTTCCCACATAATGTCTTTCATTCTATTTTTGATTTCAAATACATCATGTTTTCCTTCTTTACTTACAAGAGATTTTAAGTAATCATACTCCTTAGAAAGGAAAGATTTAACGATATTTGTATCAATATCATTACCATTTTCTTTACAATATTGTGCAAAATAATCCCCTACAATCATACCTGCAACAACAGTTTCTGAACATGAATTTCCGCCTAAACGGTTAAATCCGTGCATATCCCAGCAAGCTGCTTCACCACATGCAAAAAGACCATTTAACCATTGGCTTTCGCCAGTTGGTTTAGTTCTAATACCACCCATTGAGTAATGTTGCATAGGTAAAACTGGTGCCCAACCTTTTGGACCCTCATCAGCAGGATCAATACCATTAAATGTTTTACAAATATCTTGAACATCACGAAGATTTTTTTCAACATGAGCACGACCAAGGATAGAAATATCAAGCCATAAATGATCCCCATAAGGGCTTTTTACACCTTTTCCTTTTCTAATGTGCTCCATCATTCTACGACTTACAACATCCCTACTTGCAAGTTCTTTTTTCTCAGGCTCATAATCAGGCATAAAGCGGTAACCATCAACATCTCTTAAGATACCACCATCACCTCTACAACCTTCAGTTAGTAAGATACCACTTGGTACGATTGGAGTTGGGTGAAATTGTACTGCTTCCATATTTGAAAGTCTGCAAAGTCCAGTCTCAAGTGCGATAGCAGCTCCTGTACCTTCGCAAATTACTGCATTTGTAGTTTGTTTATAAATTCTACCATAACCACCTGTTGCAATCATAGTTCCTCTAGCAACATAAGCAATTAATTCTCCATTGGTTAAATCTCTAGCAATAGCCCCTAGACATTTTTTACCATCATGGATAATTCTTACTGCTTCCATTCTATCGATGATTTTAACTTGATGTTTAATCGCTTCATTTGCCACACCATATAACATACAATGTCCCGTTGCATCAGCAATATAGCATGTTCTCCATTTTTTAGTACCACCAAAATCTCTTGCATTGATTAAACCATGTGCTTCTTCTTTTTCTTCAATGGTAGTTTTCTGAGCATTGATAACAACAGTTCTAGGTCCTTTTGTAACCCTAGTCCAAGGTACACCCCAAGCAGCAAGCTCACGTACAGCTTTTGGAGCAGTTTGTGCAAACATTCTTGCAACTTCTTGATCACAGCCCCAGTCAGACCCTTTTACTGTATCAGCAAAATGCACATCTTCATTATCTCCCTCACCTTTAACACTATTTCCTAAACTCGCTTGCATACCACCTTGTACAGCAGCTGAGTGAGATCTTTTAACCGGACAAATACTTAATAAAGTTACACTTTGACCACTTTTTGCAACTTCAATAGCAGCTCTTAAACCTGCAAGACCACCACCGATAACTAAAGCATCACTATATTGTATGTTCATATTTAGCTCCATCATAAGTTTTTACTATTTGTGCCACAGAGTTGTTTTGGTAATTATTAAAGCCTATTTTTGCAAAAGCAGCCAAGCTTAATACACCTAAAACTAAGAAGAAAATACTAATAAACCATTTTGCTTTTTTAAGTTTTTTACGACTTTCTTTTGCATCTTTTCCTTCAAACCAACCCCATTTTACACATAATCTATAAAGACCAATACTTCCATGTAATTCAACACAGATTAATAATGCAATATAAAATAACCACATAAAATGGCTTACTACTCTATCACCTGACATATCAGCACTAATCTTATCTGCATTAGTAATGATAAAAATTAAGTGTGCAGAACCCAAGAAAAACATTACAAAACCAGTTGCAGCTTGAACCCACCATAAAGAAGAATCGCCATGATTCATATATTTTAAGTGTGTTCTACAAAGTTGGTATTGTCTGAAATTAATAGGAAATTTTCTCATTGCAAGACCTGCATGCACAAAGAAAATAACCAAAACACAGACAGCTAAGAAAGAAGTGATGTAGCTCATCATAGGGCTATTAATGATAAATTTTAGTTCTAAAAAGTGAACCACTGAATCAAAAAAATCATCACTAACCAAAATGGTAGAAACGAACAACATATGTGCCCACATAAACAAACCTAAGATTAAGCCTGTTGCACTTTGAATATAGTCAAGTTTTGCTGGCATTTTACTTTTTTTGCCATCAACACTCTTGCCTAAAAAACCTTCAATGAGTTGGCTCATATTTACTCCTTTTAAAAGTTGATAAGTTTTAATATCGGAGCAATTATAGAACTTTTATTCTTAAAATAAATAAAAATTTATAAATTTTTTTTAATATTTCTTAAATAAAAAGATAAAATTAGTCCTAATAAAAACATTAATAAGCTTAAGATTTGACCCATGCTCATACCAAAAGCAACAAAGCCTATACCAAAATCAGGCTCTCTAAAAAACTCACACACAAAGCGCGCTAGAGCATACAAAATCGTATAATAAGCAATTAATTCTCCATTGTATTTTTTATATTTTTTTATTAGTAGTAAAATAGCAAAAACTACAAAACCTTCTAAAAATGCCTCATAAAGTTGTGAAGGATGACGCAATATTCCATCTACATAAATACCCCAAGGCGCTTCTGTAGTTCTACCAAATAATTCTTGATTTAAGAAATTTCCAATACGGCCAAAAATATAACCACATGGCACACTAATAGCTACCAAATCAAGATATTTCCATAAATTTTGCTTATTTTTTTTACAAAAGGCATAAGTTGCTATCAAAAATCCCACAACAGCACCATGATAACTCATACCCCTAATCCCTACGAATTCTCCATTATAAAAAGGATTAAAAATTTGCCAAGGATGTGTAAGATACCATAAAGTATGTGCATCATAAATTAAAATATAACCTATTCTTGCACCTAAAATCACCCCTATTTCTACCCATATAAAATAGCTATCAAGCATAGCTTTAGAAATTCCCATATTGTCTTTAATCGCATAGTATTTTGCAACCATTAAAGCAACGAGTAAAGCTAGCACATACATAATGCCATACCAATGCACTTTTAAACCAAAAATTTCAAAAGCTACCACATCAAAATTTGCATAAATATTTTGCCAAAATTCCATAAAAAGCCTTTATTATAAAACATATAATATAGCAAAAAATTGTTATAATTATAAAAATCACAAGGAGAGAAAATGAAAAAAATATTATTATTTTTTAGCATAATCTTATTTTTAAGTGCTTGCACTGGTAATCAAAAAACATATTATATTTCTATGCCAAATTTTAAAAGCACTTTTGAAGAACACAACCACACAAATGCTAATAACCCTAAAGTCAAAATCAATAATGTAGAAATTATAAAAAGTACTTTTTATAGTTCATATTTTGAGCAATCTACTCTAAACCAAAGAATCAATAAAAGCCTAGAATTACTCAAAAAACAACTTTTAGAAGATAGCAAAGTATTGCTTCAAAGTAAAGGATATATTATAGATAATGAAAATCCTGATTATGCCTTTAATATAGTTATTAATGCTAATTTATATGAAGATAAGGTTACAAGAAATTCAAGTCTTAGAGGTGATAGTGTAGAGTCTTCTTTTATGATTATTTTAGAAGCTCAAAGTCATTTAAATAATTTACATCAAGAAGATACTTTCCAAAGCACAACAAGCTCAGCAAAATTAAACGATCCTATTATCTTAAATTATCCTATAAAAGGTCAAGCAAGCATAGAAAGCTTTAGAGAGGTATACAGTGCTGTTCCTACTCAGCTTAATGAAAGTCTTGCAGCAAGTGCTTTAGAAATTGATAAAGTTTTTGTTGCTTTTTATAAAGAAATCACATCTAGTTTAAAAACTAACATCAAAGAAATCAAAGAAGAGCCAAAAACACAAAAAAACTCAGAAGTTCAAGATGCAAAACAAAGCAATAAAGAAGAAGTTACTCCTTATCAAAATAATGAAGTAATTATTTTTGAATAGGTGATGCATAAAATACTTTAATTCTAAATTTTAAGTTAATATGTTTTTCCTCTGCTTTAAATTCTATCGGAGTTGAAATTTCGATTAAATTTTTATAATTTCTCAAGTCATTTAAGAAAGAATAAAAAGCTTGAGGTTTTTTCATTTTCACATTAACTCCAAATTGATATTTCAAATACTCCGATTCTTTTTGTATAGGAATAAGATTAATTTTTATATCATCAAAATAATTTTTCATAAAATTCATTAATTCTTTTTGAGAAAAATCAGTACTAATTTGATTTAAATTTTGCATATTAGCATTTTGAAAATCAGCAATAACTTTCTCCAAAGCTTGTAATTCATGTAAAGCTTTAGTATTTTGAATTTGTTGTTTAGCTAATTTTGAATGTTCAATTTTATAATCTTTTAAAAAAGGCATAATTAAAAATAAAATCAATAATGCACAAAGTCCAATAAAAGAAAAAGAATAAATTAATATTTTTAATACATCTGCTTCTTCTAAGCTTTTATCATTTTTATTCATAAATTTTCCTCTGGTATGGTAATATTAACACTAACAAAACGATACCAACCATTTTCTAATTGATAATAGCTAACCTGAGAACTTGAAAAAATACTTCTTAAAGGTGTTTCCAATAACAATGCGAACATTTCTTTTGAAGGTGTAATACCTCTTAGTATTAAAGAATTATTCTCCATTAAAACCTCATCAAGAGAAATATCCTTGGGAACTAATGCAAAAAGGTTTTGTATACTTTTTAATAGTGTTTTATTTTTACCTTCTCTATTTTCTTTTGTCAAACTACCCAAAATCAATTCTACTTTATCATTTTGTCTCAACAACTCCTTGTATTTAATTTTACCAGCATTAATTTGAGTTATAGTTTGAATCAATTCTTCTTTTTTATTATCTAGTTGTAGCCGTGTAGAATAATTTTTAAAAACTAGTATTATGAATAATAGAAAAATTAAAGCTACACTAATACTTGTAAAATAAATCCAAATTCTGGTAAAAAGATTAAAAATTGGCTTTGTCTTAGGTTTAATTAAACTATATCTCATAATCTTAAATCCTTCACCATGAGATCATTCATTAAATTTAAAGTATCTACAAATTCAATTTTTGGTTTGATAAAAAGCTCGTTCTCTAAATAATCTAAAGAGGTTGAACTAAAACTTTCTTCATCAAAAATCACAATCTCTTCTAAAAAACTATTTTCATATAAAGGATTATGATAAAATTCTTTAACACTTGAAATAATATATTCTATCATTTTCATATCAGAACTAAAATTTTCTAAAGAATTTATAGGTCTATCTTCTTTTTCATCTTCTAATTCTTCAAGTTTATCAAGCTCTTGACTCATTTCTTCTAAACTTTTTAAATCATAATTTTGTTCATTTTCTTCTTCTTGATTTTCATCATCAATTTGTAAGTCAAATTCTTCTTTAATATCATCAAAAAAATCATCTTCATCATAATTTTGACTTGCTATATTAAAATAGCTTCCAAATAATATAGTTTCATTTTTACAAATTAACATCGCAACAAAATCATGGTATCTATACACATAAAGGCCTATTTTTTTTTCAAAACCTCTATTTGTTATACAATAATAAAGTAAAGAAAAAGGTGAATAAAGTAAATCTAAACCACCAAAAACCTCATAATCTTCTTGGTAAGATTTTAAAGAACTATGAGAAACATACAACAAACTATTGCTAAAAGAAATGCATTTAACACTATTCGCATCTACACCAAATTTAGAAAGTTCCTTAAAATTTAAACTTGGCACTACTCCTTGAGCAATAGGAGTAAAAAAAGCACAAATATAATAAATTTGAAAATCTTTAACTAAATTCTTAACATATTCTATAGCTTTTTCTTTATCTTCAAAGCTCTTTTCAAAAGTATCAATAGGCTGAGATTTTTTCCAAGTATGACATCTTATAATATACCGTTTTTCATCATAACAAATACTAATTAAAAGCTGTAAAATATATTTTCTAAAAAAAGATAACATAATGTTTATCCTTTATCTATTTGACTTATCATATCAAATTTTTCTTTTATCAATACTTTAGCTTCTTCTAAATTTAAATTTTGTATTTTTATTTCTTTACTTAATCTATAAGTAATTTTAGAAAAAGGTTTAGGTAAAATCATTTTATCCCAACTTTTAAATTCCCAAAAGGAACTTGCCTCATAATTTAGTAAAAAAAGTGGAGCATTTTTTTTCAAAGCAATCATCACAGAACCATCAGAAACACTATGATAAGGTCCTCTTGGACCATCTGGAGTAATAATCACATCATCACCTTGATCTAAAATTTTAAAAGATTGTTTTAGCAAAGCCAAAGCACCTTTACTTGTACTACCTCTTAGAGTATCTAAACCAAACAAAGCAATATTTCTAGCAATGATTTCTCCATCTTTATGGTGTGAAATCATCACATAAGCTTTTTTTCCTTTAATACCCATCTTACGATAAGCAAAAGGCATTAGAGCAAGACGCCCATGCCAAAAAAGTATCACACATGATCTTTTTGGAAGCTTTTGTCCTAAATAAACCTTTCTGCAAGTTAAAAAAATCAGCCATTGTAATAAAAAAATTCCAAAAGCTAAAAGATTAATCTTAAAGGATTTCGCCATTTAACACCATACGCCTAGGATTGGTGATTTTTACTTTTTTCATTTGTCCTAATAACTCTTCACTACCTTTAACTTGAATCAAAAAGTTATTATCACTTCTACCTGCTACAAAACCTTCACTTCTTAATTCTTCAAATAAAACTTCAATTTCTTTATCTTTTTGTTTTGCAACAATTTCGTCTAAAATTTCTGTATGTCTTGCTTGTAAAATACTCAAGCGTTTTGAAGCTATATCATCAGGAATTTGATTTGGCATAGTTGCAGCTTTAGTTAATGGTCTTTTAGAGTATTTAAAAGAAAACATTTGCTCAAATCGCACTTTTTCAAGTACATCCATAGTATCTTCAAAGTCTTTATCACTCTCACCTGGAAAAGCTACAATCACATCAGTGGAAATACTCACATCTTTACACATAGAACGCAACTTCAAGGCTCTATCTAAATACCACTCTTTAGTATAACCACGTTTCATAGCTTTTAAAATTTCACTTGAACCACTCTGTAAAGGCATATGCATAGACTTACATATTTTAGGATTTTTAGAAAAAACTTCTAAAAATCTATCATCCATATGCAATGGATGTGGGCTTGTAAAGCGGATACGCTCCAAACCTTCGATTTCACTTAACTTTTCCAAAAGATCTGAAAAATTAATCTTTTCATGTGTATTAGAAAATCTTTTACCATAATTATTAACATTTTGCCCTAATAAAAAAATCTCTTTAGCACCTTTAGAAACAGCTTTTAGTGCTTCATTTTTAATAATCTCAAAAGGTATAGAAATTTCATCTCCTCTTGTGTGTGGCACTATACAATAAGTACAATGCTTATCACAACCTATGGAGATATTAATAAAAGTTTTATAAAGACTATTTCTAAAATCCGCAAAAGCATAATTACTCTCATCAAAATCTATATCATTACCTAAAAATTTTGGCGTATTTACAGCCTTTGTAATTTTAGAAACATTTCTAGCGCCCAAAACAAAATCCACATTTGGAGCGCGCTTAAAAATCTCATCTCCTAAATGCGAAGCAGTACAACCACAAACTCCTATTTTAGCGCCATTTTTTTTGATTTTTTCAAAACTTCCAACTTCTGAAAAAAGCTTATGCACAGGCTTTTCACGCACTGAGCAAGTATTGATTAAAATCAAATCTGCTTCTTTTGCATCTTGAGTTAATTCGTAATTTTCTTTTTCTTTAAGTTCGGCTATCATATGCTCTGAATCTCTAACATTCATAGCACAACCTAAAGTTTGTATAAAAAGTTTTTTACTCAAAGAATGTGTACCTCATACATAAAATCTGTATCATCTAAACCATATTTGATCGTTCTATGATAAACACATTTTCCTTTTTTTTCAAAATGCTCTACTAAAGCAATTAATTGCTTATGCGCATTGTCTTTATCAAAATAGAAAAATTTTTGACCTTCTTTATCCACAGCCTTTTCAATACTTTCTAAACTTATACTTTTTGGCTTTTCATCAACAGAGGTTCTTGCTATTTTTAAATCCATATCATCATCCTCAAGTTTTTTTAATCTGAAATTATATCAAATTTTACTTTTAATTAAACTTATTAAAGATATAATTTTATTCTTCAAACTTTTAAAATCCAAAATTAAGGTTGTATTGTCATTATGGAAAAAATCACAGATATAATTGAATCCATTGCTAATGAGAAAAATTTACAAATAGAAGATGTAAGAGAAAGAGTTAAAAAAGCACTTATTAATACTGCTAAGAAAATTTATGGTGATAAGTATGAATTTTTTGTTGATTCAGGTAAAAATTTACAACTTTATCAAAAAATCATCGTAGTAGCTGATAATGATGAAAGATTAGAAAATGAAAATGAGCATTTTATCGCTTTAAGTAAAGCAAGGGCTGAAGCTAAAGATGTAGAAATTGGCGATGAGTTAACTTATGAGTGTTCTTTAGAAAATTTAGGTCGCACTGCTGTAAATATCTTACATAAAGAATTAGAATATAACATTCAAAAACTCTTAGAAGAAAAAATCTATGAAAAATACCAAAAAATGGTAGGACATATGGTTTTTGGTAGCGTAGTAAGAGTAGATAGTGAAGAAAATACTTATGTAGAAATTGATGAGTTTCGTGCATATTTACCTAGAAAAAATCGTATCAAAGGTGAAAAATTTAAAGTAGGTGATGTGATTAAAGCTGTTATTAGACATGTATATATTGATAAATCGGGTATGAGAATGGAGCTTAGTAGAACTAGCCCAAAATTTTTAGAAGCTTTACTAAAAGCTGAAGTTCCTGAAATCAAAGATGGTCTTATAAATATTTATGCAAGTGCAAGAATTCCGGGCGAGAGAGCAAAAATCATCTTACAAGCTAATAGCCCAAGCGTTGATGCAGTAGGAGCAACTGTGGGTATAAAAGGAGTTAGAATCAATGCTGTAAGCAAAGAATTAAAAAATGAAAATATCGACTGCATTGAGTATTCTAATGAAATGGCAATTTTAATCACTAGAAGCCTAGCTCCAGCCATTATAAACTCGGTTAGTATCGAAGATAAAAAGGCTATTGTAACGCTAAATAGCGAGCAAAAAAGCAAAGCCATAGGAAAAAGTGGTATTAACATACGCTTAGCTAGCATGCTTCTTGGATATGAGATAGAGCTTAATGAAGTAAATAATGAAGACAAAACTAATAACCAAGAAGAAGCGTTTAAAAACCTTAAAGCTTTATTTGGAGAAAATTAAAGCTGCTTGCCGACGGTTTGTTCGGTAAGTTTTTTCTTTAAAACCAAATCCACAACCTCTTGTTCTCTTTTATTTGCCTTTTGGCAGTGATTTTTATCAAAAAAATCTGTGATTTTAATAACTATTTTAGCCCATCTTTTATCACGTTCTCTCCAAGCATGAGATGATAAAGACTCCCAAGCATAACCATTAAACAAAGTAGCATTGACAAAATGATCAAGCGCTCTCACACCCTGTCTAACCCTAGCAGGATTACCAAAAGTACCCACTATAACAATAAAAAGATAACTAATCACTGCTAAAGGAACGATAGCACAAAGCAGTATGGTTCCTGCTAATTTTTCTTTCATTTTTGCCTTTTTATAAATCTTATATTCATACCATTTGCTGATCTTATAGTCAGTCTTCCTACAATATCAGGCACGAAATTTTCTTCTAATTCTAACTTATAAGTCCTTAAAATATTAGCTAAAATCAAAACAGCCTCTTGCATAGCAAAGCCCTGCCCTATACACACACGCTCTCCCATACCAAAAGGCATATAAGTGTCTTTTTTAATCTTGCTTTTGTCTTCATGGCGACTTGGATCAAACTCATGTGGATTTTCCCAAAAACTATCATGTCTATGGATAAGCCATGGAGCTACTACTACGCCTGAACCTTTTTTAATAAGTTTATCTCTCATTTTGCTTTCATTTCTTGCTTCTCTAGCAAAAAAACCAACTGGTGGATAAAGTCTTAAACTTTCTTTAAACACATTTGTAAGATATTTCATTGCTCTAATATGTTCTATTTTAAACTCCTCATCACCCGCAACTTGCATGATTTCTTCATAAGCTTTTTTTTGCTCATTTGAAGAAATACTTAAAATATATAGTGTCCAAGTTAGCGAGCTTGCAGTAGTTTCATGGCCTGCTAAGAAAAGCATGGCAACTTGGTCTAAAATTTCATTAAAAGAAAATCTCTCATTAGTATCTGCATCTACCACCATAAGCAATGATGATAAAATATCTTCATATTTTCCTTGATCATTTAGGGCATTATCATATCTTGGTTTTATAATATCTGATAAAACCTTACGTATTACTCCACCCGCTTTAAGTCTTTTTCTCTCACCCAAAAGATTTGAAAGCCAAGTTGGGAAGCGAAACATTCTTCGCATAGCTGTTTTAACTGTTTCTTCTTGCACAGTTACAAAAGCATCCAAAACAAGTTTGCCTTTTTGCTCATCAAGTTTTGATGACATGATAGTTCTAAAAATCACATCTGCAGTTACAAAAGTCATAGCTTCATCTACTTCTACAATCGCTTTATCTTCATACCTTGCAAATCTTGCCATCATATCAGAAGCTGCTTCACTCATCAAATTAAAAACCTTAGAAATCCTTGTCATTTCAAAAGAAGGCCTTAAAAGCTCTCTTTGCTTTTCCCATACTCTATCATTAGTTGTAAAAATGCTTATACCCAAAAGTGGCTCCAAAAGCTCATGCAAAAGTTGGCTTTTTGGATATTCTCTAACCTCATCTACCATAATGCGTCTAACTTCTTTTGGATCATTTACTACATATAGATCAAATCCAGGCATTTTTACTCTACCCATCATCATTTTATAGCTTCGCTCATAAAGTCCATCAAGCCAAGATCTTCTTTTTAGTAAAAAAGTAGTTAATGTAGAAGCTTTATTTCTATAAGGCTTTGGATGAAAAGGACACTGACCCATGATTTCCTCCTATTTGATTTTTTCTTCTAATTTATTTTTACCTATGATAAATTCAAAAAAGTTATATACTCCTTGAATTTGTGTGGCAAATAAATATAAAAAATGTGCTTTATATTTGTCTTTTTTGATTTTTTTATAATCTTTATTTTTATATAAGGTATGAAATTTAGCCGAAAGGTATTTTGGGCTAAATTGTGCTTTTACCCCGCTTGTGCGTATGAAATCAACTTGTGTAAAACAAGCCCCATCAATAATAGAAGTAAAATCATACCATATTAAATTTTTACCCCCTAAATACTCTAAGTCTTTTCTAAACTCAAAAGATCTTTTTTGATAGCTTACTAAAGGTATACACTCACCTAAAGTTAAAACCTTTAAATTTTTAAAAGAAATATTTTCTTTTTCGCATTTTCTAAGTACTTTTGCTAAAACATTTATACAAAGCACCGTTCCCACGCTATGTGCGCTTAAAATGAGTTCGTAATTTTTATCATTTACATTTTCTTTTAATTTTTCAAAAATAACCCTAGCAAAATCATCCATTCTTAATTCAAGTTCACCTTGAGAATTTTTCTCCCAGTTTGCACAAAAAGAACAAATTCTAGCTATCCAAAAAACAGCTAATTTCTTGCCTAGTTTATAAAGCATTTTTGGCAAAAATACTAATGATAAAATAAAAACCAAAATTCCCAAAACAATATGAAAATTTTGCAAATAAAATAAGCTTCCAAAAGCACAAGCTAAAGTAAAAATCAAACTCAAAAGTACATAAAAAAATGGGTAATAACCTGTGATGAGTTGGTGCGGGGATTCTTTACCGAATTTTAAAAAAAGTCCTGTGATGGTATAAATTCTAAAAAAACTATAACAATCACTCAAAGCATCTTTTATACCTTCTGACCAATTTTTTTTAACTATATCATTCCAACCTAAAAAAGTATAAGTGGTGTTTGTATATGGGGTTTGAATTTGCCAAAAAGGATAAGTATTAGCTTGAGCTTTTGATAAAGTATAATCATAATTTAAAAGTGCATTTTGCTCAGCTAAATTTTTTTTAAACATAGCATAATAATGCCTATATCCTCTAGGATCATAACCAGCTATATAAAAAACATCTCTTTTTTGACACAATTTATCCATTAAAATCCCAAATAAACTCAAAATGAATTTAAAAATATAGCTAAAGTTGTTATCTTTGTCAAATGCTTATTTAAAGGCAAAATAAGGGGTTTTTGCTCTGAAATTATTCATTAAAACTCTAAGCTATAAAAATCAATTTAAACTAACGTTTTTGAAAAAATTCCCATTGACTTGGGTTTTATATATCACATAATTTCTAAATTTAGCATGTAAAACCACATCAGGTTTATATGCTCTGCATTCTTTCCAAAAAGTATGCAAGCTTTTTTGATAAGTCAAACCTTCTATATCATAAAAAGCTTTTCCCATAACCTTTAAAGGGCTATTGTGATATAAAGCAGAAAGTCCTACTGTGCTATTTATCACTATAGTGCCTCTTGCATTGATTAAGAGTGTAGGTAAGTGTAAGTCATGTACATATAAAATTCTACCCTCGACATTGTATTTTAAGCTCAAATCTTCTATAAGTTTTGTGTAATCCCTATAACCACGATCCATAGGATGATGTTTAAAAACTAGATAAGACTTTGCTTTGGCATGATTAGCAAAAGAGATGATCACTTCTTCTATAAATTTTTCTGTAGTTTTTTTATAATGATGAGATAGTTGAGTATCATTGTGCACTTGCAAAATAGCTAAAAAATACTTTTGCTTTAGGGAAAGAATTTTTTCATTTAAACTTTTTTCTGTAATTTTGTATTTGTTTTTTCTATATACTGAGCAAAGCCAAGGTAAAAAGTCAAATAATTTTAAACTTCTATGATGTAAAGAATTGTTAAAATACCAAGAAAATAAAAAAGCAAAAAGCCAGTATAAAAATGAAGCAAAGGCCATATTTCTAAAAGTGCTTGAGAAAGTTTTGAATTTAAAATCTTTATCAATTTTTTTCTGACTTAGATAAAATTCTTTTTCTCTAGGCAAAGTGGAGTTTGCATTCACTCCATCTTTTTCAAAAGTAATGAAGTTTGGTCTTATATAACCTTCTTCAAAAATCCATACTTCAATACCCATTTGCTTAGCAACATTAATGGCTATCTCATGTACTTTTCTACAATCATTATACATAATGATAACTTGAATTTGTTTTTCTTCAAAAAGCTTTTTATAAAAGTCTTCAAGCTCGGCTAAGCTTTTAGTGTAATTAATGCTTTTAAAAGGGTAAAAGAAAAAATCTCCACCATTAAAATTTACTTTATAAACCTTAGCTTTTGGAATTTTTGTAGCAATTTTACGAAAAAACCCTCCCACAGGTCCTTGAAGCAATAAAACATTTTTACCAGAAAATTTTTTTAACTTTTTACTTAAATTCATCTAATCAAAATAAATTCTATCAATCTTCTTATTTTTCTTAATATATAAATTCTTATATCTATAAACCAACGCAAATAAAATTTAGAAAAATAATCTTTTTGCATTTTTAACATTATATCTAAAGCAAGCTCAACTTCACATAAATTTTTACTTTTTGGATGGATATACCTTGGATAAAGGATCAAAACACCAGCAACAAGTTCTTCTAAACTAAGCACTCTTGTGCGTCTTGAAATTTCATGTAAATCGCTTGTCAAACCCCAACCTGCATAAAAAGGCTTGCCATACACCACTACTTTTTTACCACGCAAAAGAGCATCAAAACCACTTGTAGAGGTTATAGTATGCACCTCATCACAAGCATTTATAGCACTATCTATGCTGACATTTTCTATAATCTCATCACAATATTTTAAAATAATGCTTTTATCTTTTAAACCTTTGCGGTTGCCACTTAAAACATCAGGGTGAGGTTTAAAAACTATAAAGGCATTTTTATCTGCCTTTCTTACGCTTTGTAAAAGTTTTAAGGTATCAAAGCCTGCTCCACCTAAGATCATAGAAGCATCATCTTCTACTTGAGCAGGGATTAAAATAATTTTTTTGTTGGTATTAAAATTTAGCTTTTCATGCTTTAATCCATTATACTTTGAAAATTTATTCTGTGTGATGGTAGTGATGAGTTTTTTAGCTCTTTGTTTTAAACTCTCATCAAAAATGTGATTTTGCAAAATATCTTCTAAATCACTTGGTTTACTTGAATCAACATACAAACCTTTACTATCTACTATCAAAGAAAAAGGGCGTGTGAGATCTGAACCTAAAAAAACAGAGCGTAAAAAGCCATCTTCTACTAAGAAAATTTCATTATTAAAATCTTTAGCTAGCAATGATTTATCATATTTTTTACCCCAAATGAAAATTTTATCTTCAGGATTTAAATTCGCTTTGTAAAGTTCATCTAATGAGTTTAAAAAAATGATTTTATTATTCTTGGCTTTAAAAAATGGTCTCATAAACCAACGCTTCCACAAAGTAAAACCTAAAAAATACAAAGTATTTGAATTAGCTTGTTCTATCTTTTTATATTTTGCTAGAGTATGAATAGTGTCAAAAATATCACTTTTTTGATTTAAGTAAGGATTAAAATACTCACTATATAAAATGTAAGTAGCATAAAAAACCTCTTCTAAACTTCTTTTTTTAAGCCTTCTTTTGCATACTTGTTTATCTTGCGTTAAACCCCAGCCTGCATAAAATGGCACGCCATAGCACACACATTCACATCCCAACATCAAAGCTTCAAAACCCATGCCAGAAGTCTTAGTATAAACTTTTTTAAAATGACTTAGTAATTCTATGGGATTATAATTTTCTTTTATAACTACATATTTACTTGGTAAATCTTGCACAACAAAATCACTTTGTTTTTTACCACTTAACACATCAGGATGAATTTTAATGTATATTTTAGCATTTGGATTTTCTTTAATAGCATCGTTTATGATATCTTGAGTTAAAAAACTATCAGCTAAACCAAATTTAAGAGAAGCATCATTTGCTACTTGAGTGATGATTAGTACGCGTTCTTCATTATCGTTAAAAAGCTCTTTTGGTAAACAAAGATTATTATTATACTTGCTAAGTTTTTCTTTTTTTATAAGCTCTATAGCTTTTTTTGCTTGCTCTAATTCTTCGGTGCTAAACTCATAAGTGTTTAAAATATTTTCAAGTTTAGATGGAGTCATAGCATCATAGTAAATTCCCACATCATCTTTGACGATAGAAAAACTCAGGCTATTTTCTACACCCAAATTTAATGAACGCAAAAAACCATCTTCTAAAAGTAAAAAGTTTACATTATGCTTTTTAGCTAGTTCTATGGCTTTTAAGCCTGATTTTTTTCTACCCCAACCTACAAAAATATCTTCCTTTGTGATGTTTTTGCAGGTGTTATATAGAGCTATTGTATAAAAATTTTTAACATTTTCCTTTAGTTTTTTTGATGTGGTATAAAATCTCATAATCTCTCTTTTAGTCAAAGAGAGATTATATCAAATTTTTGTTTCTAAAATCTCTTTTTTACTCTCCCAACTTCAAACAGCAACTTGATATACCCCCCCCCATACCAAGTTTTATTAGCTTGTATAAGAGCTTGCCCTAGTTTATAAGAAAGATGATTTTTAAGTTTTAAGGCTTCTTGATAATCAGGATAATCTTCTAATGGAGGTAGTTTTAAAGAAGGATCTTTTTTTATTTTTTCTTGATAGATTTTTTGTTCTTGTTTGTGTTTATCTTTTATATAAGATAATACAAAAGGCATTCTTATATAACCTAGTATAGATTTAGAATTTACTATCATAGCTTGACCTAGTTTATAAGAAAGCTGGTTGTGAATACGAGACTTGGCTGTGCCGTATTTGGTTTGAAAAGATAATTGATTATTTGATAGCTGAATTTGAGTTAAATTATCTTGAATAGTTTGTTCTTTAAGTTTTATATTTTGATTTAAATTTTGAATTTGAGTTAAATATTTCAATCTTAAATTTTCTAATACACCATTCTTATATTCTATTTTATTTTGCAGTATATTTGAGATAGTATTATCAGAAATATTAAAATATTTTTTATCCTCTAAATCATAATCAAAAATCTCAAAATCATTCTTATAAATTTCTCTTATAATTTTATATGTTTCATAATTATAATAATCTCTATAGTCACAATGCTTACTTTTATTTACATGTATAAGACTGTCTTTTCTGTTGAGAATACCTAAAATTTTTTTAAAATCACTATTTAATTGTTCAAATTTTCCAACAAAATTTACTAAAATATTCATATTTTCATCACACAAATATTTGTTTTGAAAATAAAAATGATTTTTGCGCAATATGTTTTGTCTAAATTCATCATCTTGTAATTTTAAAACAAACTCTTTAAATTCTAAATCTCTAATATTCAATTTACCCCATTTTATATCAAGGGGATCTGGACTGTCATTTTTTAAATAATGATATGCTGAAACCACTCTATCATAAGGATTTCTCACAAAACCAAAAGAGAAATAACTCTCGAATTTAGCTCTATCAAGCTTTACATAATCACTTGCTTTTACATGTCCCACAAGCCATCTATCTGTTTGATATATCACTCTTTCTATACTGCTACCAGCTACCTTTGGCACAT
The DNA here is from genome assembly GCF_024723695.1 of Campylobacter sp. S4:11. Classification (NCBI taxonomy): domain Bacteria; kingdom Pseudomonadati; phylum Campylobacterota; class Epsilonproteobacteria; order Campylobacterales; family Campylobacteraceae; genus Campylobacter; species Campylobacter sp. S4:11. The sequence goes on from NZ_JANQDC010000011.1 coordinate 29,310, forward strand.
GAATAAAAATACATTTATACTTATCATGAAAATCTTTAAACATTATATTTTCCCATCTAAAAATCCTAAAATCATATCCACATTCCCATTAAGATCTTCTTTTATTATGTGTATATGCGGATTTTTAGGTTTTTCATAAGGGCTATCTATACCTGTAAAATTTTTAATTTCTCCGTTTCTTGCTTTTTTATAAAGTCCTTTTGGATCTCTTTTTTCACAAATTTCCAAAGGTGTATCAACAAATATTTCTATATATTCATCATCATCTAAAAGATCTTTTATAAGCTTTCTATCTTTTTCAAAAGGTGATATAAAAGCACAAAGTACTATCATACCAGCATCTACAAAAAGCTTACATACTTCTCCTATGCGTCTTATGTTTTCTGCTCTTGAAGCCTCATCAAAACCCAAATCTTTATTAAGTCCATGACGCACATTATCTCCATCTAAAAGATAAGTATGAAAACCTCGCTCAAAAAGTTTTTTTTCAACCGCATTTGCCAAAGTAGATTTACCACTACCACTAAGTCCACTAAACCATAAAACACATGGTTTTTGATTTTTAAGTTTAGCTCTTTGAGTTTTTGTAATGCTACTTACATGCCAAGTTAAATTTTTACTCATTTTTTTCCTTAAAAACTAAAAAATACCGGAGTTATAGTTAAAACAATAGTTGAATAAGTCAAAGAAACTATCCATCCTATTTTTATAAAATCAGTAGTTTTATACCCACAAATTGAACCTACCATCAAGTGAGTTTGATAACCATGTGGCATTAAAAAAGCACAACTTGCCCCATAAGCAACCGCTAATATAAACGGAGTTGGATTAACATCAAGTGCCAAAGCTGTGCTATAAGCAATAGGAAAAGCTAAAGCTGCGGCAGCGTTATTGGTAATGATTTCAGTTAAAAGTAAAGTTAGAAGATAAATTCCCACAAAACTACCATATAATCCATATACCCCAAAAGTTCCTATAATAAACTCAGCCAAATCTTTAGCCAAACCACTATCAACTAAAACTTTAGTTATAGCTAAAGAAGATCCTACTATGATAAAAATTTCTAAAGGAAAGCGTCTTTTTGCCTCATCAAAACTTATGATTTTAAATATAAACAAGCAAGCTAAAAACACTAGCAACGCTTTAAGCAAAGACACTAACTCCAAAGCAGATAAAGCAATGATGGTTAAAAACGCAAAAATCACTATAAAACTTTGGATATTACTTAACTTTTGATTTTGCATGATATTTGAGATAATGTAAAAGTTTTTATTGATATTATCTCTTGAATGAAAATCCTTACCTATGCTTAAAATAAGTCTATCGCCAGCTTGTAATAAACTTTGACCAATTTTTGAAATATTTTTTGAACCTCTTTTTAAAGCTACAATCCCTGCATCAAATTTAGCTCTAAAATTTGCTTCTTTAACACTTTTTCCTATCAAGTTTGACTCAGAATTTATAACAACATCTACTAAATTTAATGTTTCTAATTTTAAATCTTGTGAGCCAATTTGCAAGCCATCAAATTTTTTCAAAACTTCTAAATGCGCAATATCTCCACTAAAAATTAACTCATCTCCTTCTTTTATAAGCTCATTGTGACTAACAGGGATGATAAGCTCATCTTTTCTTTGAATTTCAAGTAAAAACAAAAACTCTAAATTTCTTAAGCCATTTTCTTGTATAGTTTTCCCCACTAATGAGCTATTTTTCAATACTTTGGTATTGATTAAATACTCATTAATGACATTTTCTCTTTCTTTATACTCAGGCAATAAAAAGCTAAAAATCAAAAGCACTATAAGCACTCCAACACTTATACAAAAACCCACCGCAAAAAAATCAAAAATCTTTAAACTTTCCAAACCATTTTGCACTACAAAAGAATTGACTATCAAATTAGTTGAAGTACCTATCAAAGTCATCGTTCCACCAACTATGGAAAAATACGAAAGCGGAATAAGTAGTTTAGAAGGAGCTTGAAATTTGTTATTTTTTATAATACTCATAAAACTTGCCACTACTGCAGTATTATTTAAAAAAGCTGAAATACTAGCTGTAACAACTCCAAGCTTTAAAAGTGATAGATGATAATTTTTACCTATGATGAATTTAGAACACCAACTTATCACAACGCTTCTTTCTATAGCGAGTGAAACTAGCAAAAGCAAAATAAGCACTATTAAAGATTCACTCGTGTAAGAGCTAAGCCAAGTATTTAAATTTAAATACCCCAAAAGATAATAAAACACAGCTACACTACCAAATAAAATAAAAGGTTTAATTTTATTGCTAATTAACAAAATAAGCAAAATTAAAATACTTAATGCAACAATAATTTTCATATTTTTTTACATTCCCATTCAGGATAATTTTTTCTAATGTAAGCATTAAGTTCTATTTCTGCTTGGGTGTAAATTCTACTCTTTTCTTCGCTTGCTAAAATTTCTTCTACCATACCCGCTGCTAAGGTTTCATTAGAGTATTTATCTACAATAATAAAACTTCCTAAAGTTTTATTGTCCTTATAAGCTTTAAGGGCTGTTTTTTTATTAAGCTTTAAGGTGCATTTAGCAATATCATTGAGTTTTAATTCATCGCTTTGAAATTCTTTGAAAGTATTAATGTCTTTTTTAAAATCAATTTTTTCAAATACTGCATTAGCAGTTAAATTTGCTATTTTGATAAGATAGCTTTCATTTAAATTAAACTTAACTTCACTCATCCATATTACCATAGCTTTAAAAGAATTTGAAATTTCTATATTATGATTTTTAGAAGCTATTACATCGCCTCTTGAAATGTCTATCTCATCTTCTAAAGTTAAAGTTATAGCACTTGGAAAACTAGCATTTTTAGCACTTTGAACTTTTTCATTTTTATCGGGTACATTTAAGTTTTTAATACTAGGTGTGATGATTTGTTTTACTTTACTTGTTTTCAAGGAAGGCAAAATCACAACTTCGTCTTTAGTGTTTATACTACCACTAGCAATATTTCCACAAAAACCTCTAAAATTTAAATGAGGACGATTGACATATTGCACACTCATGATAAACTCATCGCTTAAACTAGCAGCGATAGGCAAAGTATCTAAAAGCTCAGATAATGTTTTTCCATCATACCAAGACATATTAATGCTTTTAGAAGCTATATTATCTCCATCTAATGCACATATAGGAATAAAATGGGTTTTAATATGTTCATGATTTTTTAAGCATGGTAAAATTTCTTGATAATTTTTGCAGATTGTATTAAAAATTTCTTGATTATAATCAATCAAATCCATTTTATTCACAGCAATAATAAATTGTTTTATACCAAGCAAACTCGCTATATAAGAATGCCTTTTGGTTTGAGTTAAAACCCCTTTTCTAGCATCTATAAGTATGATAGCAATATCAGCTGTGCTAGCACCTGTTGCCATATTTCTAGTGTATTGCTCATGGCCTGGGGTATCTGCTATGATGAATTTTCTTTTTTCACTTGTGAAAAATCTATATGCTACATCTATGGTTATACCTTGCTCTCTCTCGCTTGCAAGACCATCTACTAAAAGCGCAAAATCAAGCTTTTCCCCTGCATTGCCAAGCTTTTTGCTATCTTTTTCTAAAGATAAAATTTGATCTTCAAAAAGCATTTTTGCATCATAAAGCATTCTACCTATAAGGGTAGATTTGCCATCATCTACACTACCACAAGTGATAAATCTACAAAGCTCTTTATTTTCATGTTCTTTTAGGTATTTTTCTACATTCATTTTCATTAAAAATACCCCTCTTTTTTCTTTTTTTCCATACTTGCTTCTTCATCAGTGTCTATAAGCCTACCTTGTCTTTCACTTGTTTTAGAAAGCAAAAGCTCTTCGATGATTTCTAAAACATTGCTAGCACTTGAGTTTATAGCTCCTGTTAGCGGGTAGCAACCTAAGGTTCTAAAACGGACTAATTCTTCTTTAGCATTTTTAGCAAGTTCTTTTGGCATACGCTCATCATCGACTAAAATTTTAGCCCCCATATATTCTACCACCGGTCGTTTTTTAGCAAAATAAAGACTTGGCAAAGGAATATTTTCTTTATAAATATACTGCCATATATCAAGCTCAGTCCAATTACTAAGCGGGAAAACTCTTATGGATTCACCTTTTTTATGACGACCGTTGTAAATATCCCATAATTCTGGGCGTTGATTTTTTGGATCCCATGAGTGATTTTCATCACGAAAAGAATAAATTCTTTCCTTTGCGCGCGATTTTTCCTCATCTCTTCTTGCACCACCAAATACTGCATCAAACTGATATAAATCAAGCATTTGTTTTAAACCTTGTGTTTTAGCAATATCTGTGTGCATAGATGAACCATGCACAAATGGAGAAAGATTTAATTCTTTGATTTTAGGGTTTTGATAGACTATAAGCTCCATGCCAAGCTCTTTGGCTCTTTTATCTCTAAATTCTATCATCTCTTTAAATTTCCATGTGGTATCTACATGCACTAAAGGAAGTGGAGGTAAGCTTGGGTAAAATGCTTTTTGTAAAAGATGAAGCATAACCGAGCTATCTTTACCTATACTATAAAGCATAGCTGGTTTTTCAAACTCAGCTATCACCTCACGGATAATATGAATGGACTGTGATTCTAAATATTCTAAATGGGTCAAATCGAATTTCTTATTAAATAAAATCAACTAATCCAACCTAATTGCTTATATGTTAGTATCAACCGCTCATCTTTTACTAAATTTTCATCTAATGACACAACTTCATATCTATTTTTACTTCTCCATCCACTGGTAATAGGCAAAAAATGTCTTGTTTCAAAATTTGTATTTAAGTTATTTCGCAAACTTTTTTTAAGAGCATGGCTATAGTGATCATGAACTCTCCATTGTAAACAATCAGCAAGAAAAGATCTGTTATCTCCATTAAGACCTAAGCACCATTTTACCACTGCTTTTCCTTTTCTTCGGTCTAAATAACATAAATCTTTAAAAGAGTATTCTTTCTCTAATGTTGTATTAACAATCCATTCTCCATTAAAATATAAAGGCTCATTGGTATTTTCAGCTTCTTCAAATATCGATTGATTATTTTTAGACAAAACAAGTTCATCGATATCTACATACAAAACCGATCTCGCAGTTTGCAAAAATCGATATTTTGCATGTTCAAACATCAAATACATCGAATAATCAGAATCCCAATTTGAATTTTCATACTTTATAGGACCATAAGGAACTGGCCATCTAACCACAACAATAGAAATACTAGTATTATTCCTTAAATATTCAAGTAACTCTAAAGAAGAATATTCTTCTGAACTATCATAAATCAAAACAATATCTGCGTTATGTATTTTTTGGTAATAATCACAATAATCTTTAATCCATCTTAATTGATTATCCTTGTTTTTAAGCAAAACAACTCTTTTATCTTCTAGTAAACAGGAATTATTGTCATTGATAAGATTGATATTTACTTTTCCATAAATATTAAATTGCAAAAACTCTGGCTTAAGCCAACTATTGTAGTTAATCACTGTGTGTGATACTCTGTCTATTTCTATGGTTTGTATTTCAATATTACTATGTTTTCTTCTTTTTAAAAGGCTAAATTTTGTTAAAAAAGATATATTTCTGTCTGATACCAAATCTGTCATATGGTATAAAGGAGCACCTATGCAATGAATTTTTTTTTCAGATATATCATAAAAAATATCCACAAATATAATCCCATAATCATAATTTTGATCAAAATCTTTTTGTCTTAAATGACTTGGTCTTTGCGGTTGTCTTCTATCGGTTAAATATGGCTCAAAACATATCGAAGAAACATCAAAAAATTCAACTATCCTATTTGACATTATTTTCCTTTATTAAATTTTTAATAAAATTTACCATTCTTACAGCAGTTTGCCCATCACAATACTGCATATATCTATTCCAATCTTTTTGTAAGTTCTCTTTGGTATATAATCGATGTGCATCTTTTATACTACTTGCCAAATCCTCTTGATTAAACACTATGAAACCTGGTGTATCTTCGTAATCATTATAGGTATTTCTTTGACCCATATATATTGGCAAATCGTAAGGATATAAAATAATCGGTTTTTGAAAATGCAAAAAAGAAAATACGATCGAAGAATAATCTGTAATCAAAATTTCCGTAGCATTCAAGACTAAACTTTCATCATAAGAACTAAGATTTATAAAATCTTCTGGCAAATCACACTTTTTATAGTTTGGATGAATTCTACACGCTAGTATATATTCATCTCCTAATTCTTTTTTGATTTTATCAAAATCAAAAGCTGGTTTGTATGTTCCGATGTTTGTAAATTTACCATATGATTCTCTAAAAGTTGGCGCATACAACACTAGTTTTTTTTGATAATCTAGTCCTAACTCCAACATAGCTTGTTTTTGAGTTTTTCTATTTTTCATAATTCTATCAGAAATGATATTACCAAATTTTAAAATCTGATTTTCTTTTAAATCAAAAGCACTCATATAAGCCTTAACCGCATCATCGCAAGAAACCATTGAATAAGTATAAGATGTATGATGCTTCTTATGTTCTAAATACTCATTACTATTTACGTTAAACATATCCAAGCCAAATTTCTTTAAAACACCTGCTGCATGCCAAGACTGAATTACTTCCTGCCCCTTTCTCGGTTTAATTTCAAATAAATACCAATAATGTCCATCTAAAATAATAACCTTGGATCTTGCAAGGTGATACATAATCCTAACATCTTCAAAAAAACCACTATTTTTAGCAAGAAGTGTTTTAACTGCAATGTGTTTATTTTTCAACAACTCTTGTTTTATTTCATTTAAAAAATACAATTTACCGCTAGGTCTTATAGCAAACGTAACTTTATTTTTTTTTATTGGAATTAAAATAGAAAATGTATTATATAAAAAAACAACAAAAGCTCTTCTAGCTTTACCTTTACAAATTTTTTTATACACATAATTCACAGAAGAAATAAAGTTATTTTTTATTTCTTTTAAATACGGCATAGTTTTTTTAAAATATATAAAGCATGAAATAGATTTTAAATTTTGTTGGTTTTTTCTTTTAACTAGTGCTTTACAAAGTACTTTTTCATCTGTAGCTTCTGCCAATGCTTTGGGTAGAAATTGATCTTTGTATTGCTGTGGTATACAAGATAAAATCTTTAAAACCATAGGAGTGTATTGTGCAATTTCTGTTTTTGAAAATTTTTTCATAGGATTTAAAATAAATTTTACAAATTCATAAGTTAAAAATCTTTCATAATAATTTTTCGCACATTGAGGTAATATAAAATTTTTAAGCTGATCTTGAACATTAAACAAATCATTCAAATAAGAAGATTTCCAAGTATTTGTTGACTGATCTACCCTATCTCTTCTATATAAATAAACATATTGATTAAGTGCCAAAATATTAGGCTTTTTACTAATAAGTAAATTACTAAAGTAATGATCTTCAGTCATCATACAACCATCTAGAAATTTAATTTCATTTTGCTTGATAAAATCAGCTTTATAAGCTCTTACACATGGACTAATGCTCAAGCTAAAAATTTTTATGTCATCTTCATTATCATAATCTAGTATATGCGTATTAGTAATTACCTTTTCATAAGAAGCACTCTTCCATTGCTTTTTATTGTCAAAATTCAAAAGTTTACCTTGAATTATGTCGACATTGTAGAGAGTAAAATAATCATAATAAGTCTTTAAAATATTTTCAGGAAGCAAATCATCACTATCTAGAAAAATAAAAACCTGACCTTGAGCTTTCAATATACCAGCATTTCTCGCACTACACAAACCACCATTTTCTTTGTTAATAATTTTTACATCTATATTCTTATGTATTGACTTAAATACTTCACATATACGTAATGTCTGTCCATTATCAGTAGATCCATCGTTAACTATTATCACCTCATAATCAATAAACTCTTGCTTTGCAATAGAATCTAATGTATAGCCTATTGTTTCAGATGCATTATATGCTGGGATTATTATAGAAAAAAACATTATTTGTCCTTTAGTTTTACAATTTCTCTTAGTTGGTCAATATTCAACTTATTATTAGGAAAAATACTAGAAGTCCCGAGTACAAAGCAATTTGCTCCAAAACTAGAAAAAATTTCAATATTTTTTAAAGTCATATTACCATCTACTTCGAAAATAAATTTTTCACGTTTATTTTCTTTAATAAATGAACCTATATTAGCTGCTTGTATTTTTGCTATATCTGTTTGTACCTGAGATGCAAATCCAGGATTTACAGTTAGATAATTTATTCCATCTATAAGATCAGCTACGATTTCAATACATTTAATCGGAACCATTGGATTTAAAGCCAACAAAACCCTAGCACCTAAATCTTTAATCTTTTTTGTCATATCTTCAAAATCAAAGACAGCTTCTATATGAATAGAAACCATATCACCTTCTCTAATAATGCTTTTATCTAAAACATTTTCTGGATTATCTACCATCAAATGGAAATCAAAAGGTAGGTTTGATAATTTCCTAATATCTGCAATTTGATCATATGAAAATCCTAAATTTTTTACAAAATGGTTATCCATTAAATCAATATGTAAAAAATCAACCGAATGATTTAATTTTTCAATACTATCTCTTATATCCACAATAGAAGCACACGCTATAGATGCTGAAAATTTTTTATCCATTATTACTCCAAATAACCTTTAACTCTTGTAAATTATTGTTATATTTTTTTCTAATTAAATCTATAAGTTCTTCAAACGAAGTACCTACGGCCAATAATTTTCTTAACCAATGAAAATCAACCATTCTAAAAATTTCTACAGCATCTAACCAATTTTTAGGATACTCAGAATTCCATACTCCAAAAATCTGTGCTTCATTTCTTAAAATTTTCCAATAGCAATCTCTTTTTAATATAATATCCCCACTAGGATTTCCAATTAACACCAATTTAGATTCAGAATTTAAAATTTGCATACTTAAATTAACAGATTCATTAGACCCAACTGATTCGAATATGAGATCAAATGATAAATTGCCTAAATTCTCTTTTACAATAGAAAAACCTGCACTGTTTAATAAATCAGATTTAAAACTATTTCTTGAAAAAAAAGCTATATCTTTTAAGCCCAAATGTTGTAAAAAAATTCCAATAAAAAGACCTATAATTCCAGTCCCTATAATACAAACTTTATCATTTTTATCAATAGTTATCTTATTTATTGCATTAAGTGCCACAGAAGCAGGTTCTATCAAGCAAGCTAATTCATATGGAATATTATCTATTGGAACTAAATTCCAAGAGGGAATTTTTATATATTCTTGAAACCCACCATCTTCACGAGAACCGAAATAGCCATAATTATGACACCGGTTGTAATAACCCTTTTTGCAACTTATACATTTAAAACAAGGTTTTAATGGAAATACAGCGACAGAATCACCGATTTGAAAGCTAGATAGGGTAGATTTATCTTCAACAATTCCGCAAAATTCATGGCCTAAAATCAGTGGAAAACTATATGGACCTTTATCAAATATTCTAGAATAATCACTACTGCATACACCGCATGCTTTTACTTTTATCAAAACCTCATCTTTAGAATGATCTATAACAGGGATATTGTCATTTACAATTGAAAAACTATTAAAATTATTCAAAATCATTTTTTTCATTCTTCTTTCCAGCCTCTTTCTATAATTTTAGCAATAGCATAATCAATACTGGTTGTAATTTTGATATTTCTTTCATCGCCATTGAATACATAAACATCATAGCCTTGCAAATAACAAATTTGAACAGTGCCTGTGATTACTTTTTTTTCATAGTCTTGTATCTTATCAATTGATTTTTTTAATATTTTAAATTTGAACGAGTCCGGAGCTTGTCCATTTATTAAAAGATGTCTATGAGGAATATCATCAACAAAATTTTCTTTTATATTATAAATTGTATCTTTTACTTCAATACCAGCAACAGCTACTCCGTATTTTTTAGCATAAAATATAGAATCTGATAAAATCTTTTTTGTTATAAAAGGTCTAACCGCATCTAAAACAACAACAATGGAATCTTCATGAAAATTTTGGGATTCTAATAAACTAACCGCGGAATTTAAACTATCTATTCTTTCTCCACCTCCAATCACAATACTTAACTTATCCAAAGAAATTTTATAGTTGTATAATATCTGCTTTGTATATTCCTCCCAATCTTTACTAACCACCAATACAACCTGATCAAAAAGATCAGATTTTAAAGTTCTCTTTAATGTTAATAATATTATAGGCTTCATCGAAAGCGATAAAAACTGTTTAGGAAGTACCGTTTTTCCCATTCTCTTTCCAGAACCCGCTGCTAAAATAACAGCTATATTTTTACTTTTTTTCATAAAAATACCTCATAATCGACTCTTGCTAAAAAAATGATAAATTTTTTTACATACTTGACCATCACATGCACTCATAAAATTATGCCATATTTTATCAGATACAATAGGATTTAAAATACATTGATGTAATTCATCAAAATTTCTTGCAACCATTTGCTTTCCAACCAAATCTTCTGGCTGAAAATACAATTTTCTATTGTTTGATACATATTCTTTTAAATCAGGAACAAACAATACTATAGGCTTAGAGAAGTATGCAAAATCAAATAAAATGGAAGAATAATCTGTAATCAACATATCAGCACTAGCCATTAATTCTACTATATCCATTCTATTTGAAACATCAATAACATTAGAAGAAAAATATTTTTTTGACAACTGGATACTTGGATGGTTTCTGTACAAAATACAATATTTATTGTAACATAAACTTACGGCTTTTTCAACCACTTCTAAAAAGTTAATATCACTATATCTTTTCTCATTTTCAGTTCTAAAAGTCGGGCAATACATTACTATAAACACATCATCCTTAATATTGTAAAAATTTAGAATTTTATTTTTTATTTCGCCTAAATTATTTATCTTATACATCAAATCACTTCTTGCTAAACCCAAAGCTAAAATTTTATCTTCTTGTATGTTATAAGCTTTAGACATAATGTTTTTCAAGCTATTATCCGAAATAACAACATGGGTATACTTCCCGTGTATTCTTTTTATTCTGCTAAATTCACTTTTAGCATCCCTATCTTCTCTATACGCATCAAAACCAAAAGCTTTGTATGCGCCACCAGCGTGCCATAATTGAACAAAATCAGTTTTTTTATGCAAAGAAATTTTAGATAAAATAGAATCTGCTTGATCCACAAAAACAATCCTTGATTGTGATATAATCCAAATTTTATACAATAAATTACTTTTATAATTTATTTTAACAACAAAAGAGCTATGCTCTTTAAAATATTTATATAAAATTTCTACATTTTTATAGTATACACTTGTTTCATTTTCAATAAAACAAGTGTATACTTTACGACTACAACTAAAGTAAAAAATATAATATAAAATATTTAAAATAAATATATTTAACTGTAGAAAAAATTTTCTCATACTTATAATCTTTCTGCAGTATTTTTTCCAGATAAAAAACTTTGATCACTCCAGAGATAATCCCATTCTCCAAATCTACCACAAGCTAAAATACCACAATTTCTTACATAATCAAGAAGTTTATCCCTATGTTTTTCCATATCATGATTAAAAATGACATTTGCATAAGGGATAATTCTAAAATCTTCACATATAATATCCTCTTCATTGCAAAATTTCATTTGCAATAACTTTTCTTTAACATGCTTTATAAAAAAATCTTCCAAATCACCATAATTATTGCTCATCTTCTCCAAAGATTTAAAATCAGAAAAATAAATTTCAGCTTGTATACTAGAACATTTTTTTGGAACATTATAACTACTTTTAACTGATGGACTATAAAATCTTGCAAAAAGTATATCTTCATCATAAACGTAATACCACAAACGCTTTGGAATTTCCTTATCAAAACCTAAAGATACTAAAGCTACGGATGTAGCACAAAGATGCTTTGACGATTCTAATATATCCTGAGGGGTATTTTTTAACATTTTAACAAGCAAAGGCAAAGGTAAGGTAGAAATTAACTTTTCGTATTTTACTTTAGTTCCATCTGAAAAATAGATTATTTTTTCCTCGTTATCTATAACTACAACTTCTTTTTGATATACAATATCTATTTCTTTAGCCATACTTCCTAAAAATGCCTTATATCCACCTTTTATAGGATAATACATTTCTTTAGCATAATAAGTCACCGGAGTATCTTCGCTCATAGCACCTGTTAAGATCTCATCTATACTTGGTTTGTAAAATCTTGGTCCCACAAACATAGGATTTGTATTTAAATCTTTTGCATCTAAAGTCCAATATTTTCTAGTATATTTCATAGCAAATTCTTCTGAGAAAAATTCACCATATTGAGTTTTAAGCCATTGCTCAAAGTTTTCAACTTTGATATTTTCATAAGTATTTTGTAACATATCTTTAATAGCTTTTAGTTTTACATCTAAAGGCAAAGGATAAAGATTATTTTGTGCTGGATGTTTTACCCAAATTCCTTTATAATAATTTAGTAATTGTGGTACATGTGTGTAGTGCTTAGCAGATGCAAAAAAAGCTTTTTTTACGCTTTCATCTTTTGCAAATGATAAATGCACCGCATTATCAAACCAAAATTTACCCTTAGCAGAATCTACAAAAAATCCTCCACATAAACCACCATACTCACTGCTTTTTTCATACACCTTTACTTGTTTATTTTGCTGTCTTAAATGATAAGCCGCTGAAATCCCTGCTATACCAGCTCCCAATACTACTATATTTTCACTTTTCATTAATCATCTTTAAAAAACCTTCTTTAAGGCTTATTTTTTGTTCCCAATTTGGCAGATTTTCTCCACCTTCCCAAGGTTGCATAACTTCTAACTTTCTAGGTGCTCTTGCACCCCATTTTATATTTAATTTTTTACCTAAAACTTCTTCATAAAGCATAACAACTTCTTTTAAACTTTTACGTTCTTTTCCTTTTAAAGAAAAAATTTTATTTTTACAAAATTCAGGATCTTTTTGTATAAGCTCAATTAAACAATCGAAGCCATTTATCACATCGTAAACATGAGAATAATCAACCACTTGAGATCCATCTCCCATTGGCAATTCTTTATCAGTCTCAGCAATCTCGTTTAATAAATTAAATAGTCTAGTAGAAGGATCATTATTCCCATAAACATTAAAAAGCAAAAGATTTACAAAAACTCCATTACTAACCAATGCATAATAAGTCATAATATCTTCAAATGCTTTTTTTGTAGCAGCATATAAATTAGATGGAAGAAACTGCAAACCATCTGCATATAATAAATATGTTGTTGTGTTTATAAAAAAAGAAATGCTATATTGTCTAACATTTTGCAAAATAAAAGCACCAAGAATAATGTTGGCTTGAATTAATTTTACAATATCATCAGATGGGTTCGTAGCAGTAGGAACAATAGAAGCTAAATGCACAACCCCATCTATCTTTTCACTAATAAAAATATTTTTTACCGAGTTATTTGTTTCATCATAATAATAAATTTTGCAATAATCTTTGATTTTATCTATATTACTGCTCTTTCTTACTAATGCGATAATCTCATATCTATCGTGCATTTGTAAGATAAAATTAGTCCCTATAAAACCCGTTGCACCAGTTACTAAAATTTTCACTTATTTTACCCATCTTAAATTATAAATAATTTTGTCTTGTCTTTCGATCAAAGGCTTAAACTCCATCCAAGCTGTAGCTATAACCAAAACATCGCATTCAGAAACGATCTCATCAAGACTATTTTTATAATACAATTTATAATCATAAGTTTTAGCAAACACATCATTTGCTATAGGATCGTAAGCATATATATTTTCAAAACCTAAATTTAAAAGTTTAGAAATCAAGGCAGCAGATTTAGTATCCCTTACATCATCACTTCCTGGCTTAAAACTTAAGCCTAAAATTGCAATTTTCTTATCTTTAGATACTTCTTTTTGTATTTTATAAGCGTAAAAATCAAGAATTTCATCATTAACTTTTAAAATATCATTTAAAATTTTTGCTTCATATCCTTTATCTTTACTTTTTTTATACAAAGCAAGAGTATCCTTAGGTAAACAATATCCACCAAAACCCATTCCAGGGTATAAATAACTAGTTATACCACTAGGATTTCCGCTAAATCTTTTATCACTATGCAATATTTTAAAAGCACTTATAATATCTATATCGCCTATATTTTGTGCAATCATGCTCATTTCATTAGCATAGCTTATATTTAGACTTAAAGTAGTATTACTAAGATATTTAATAAATTCACCGGTATTTAAAGAAGTAAAAAATATAGGCGAGTTAAAAGGCTTATACAACTCTTCTAACTCTTGAAAAATTTGCGCATCCTGACTACCAATAACCACCCTATCAGGATTCATAAAATCACTATATGCAAAGCCTTCTCTTAAGAATTCAGGGTTATTTACAAGATGACATTTTTGCCCTACACTAAGACCCAAGGACTCTAAATGTGGAATAAAAACTTCTTTGCAGCTTGAAGGTGGAACTGTAGATTTTATCACCAAAATCGGCTCTTTTTGGCATTTATCTAAATTTTGTGCAGTTGTCCTAAGCGCATTTAATAAAAAATTCAAATCAGCACTTCCGTCTTCACTCATAGGTGTACCAATACAATAAAATATAATTTTAGCTTCTTTTAAAGCTTCTGTTACATCATTAGTGATTTTCAATTTTTTTCCCAAAACATCATTTAATGCTTCCGGTAATCCTTCTTCGTGAAATGGTATTTTTCCATCGTTAAGCAATAAAGCTTTATTTTTATCTATCTCATATCCAATAACATCAAAGCTTTTTTTTGCAAATCCAACTGCTGTAGTAAGACCAACAAAACCTAATCCAAAAACTGCTACTTTTAACGACTTCATAAAAGCTCCCCATTTTCTTTTTCAAATTTCAAAAACTTTAAAAATCTTCTCACGCCATCTTCAACTAAAATAGTAGGGTTATATTGTAATTTATTTCTAGCTTTATCAATAATTGGACATCTACGATTTGGATTATCTTTTAAATAATTTTTATCTTCTGAAACAGCAAAGTTAACTTGTGGCTCAAAATTAAAAATTTCTTTTGAGTATTTAGCATATATATATGATAGCTCTTTTACAGAAATTTCAGGTTTATCAATGCCTATATTAAAATAATCAAATTTTCCATACACTAAAACCTTTAAATATCCTGCAATAGCATCAGCAATGTAGCAAAAAGTTCTTTTTGGGGATCCATCACTAAGAATTTCTATATTTTTACCTTCTATAACTGCTTTAGCAAAATCTGCAGGTACTCTTTTATCTCCTATACTCATTCCTGGACCATAGTTGTTAAAAGGTCTTGCTATAGTAATTGGCATATTAAACTTTTGTGCAAATAAAGAGCACATTGTCTCCCCAAATCTTTTAGATTCATCATAACATGCTCTAGGACCTATACAAGCTACATTGCCTCTATACTCTTCATCAGTTGGAATTTGACTAATATCAGGATCACCATAAATTTCAGAACTAGAAAAAAATAAAAATCCTTTAATACTTTTATTTTTATAAAAATCAAGCAAAGAGCGTAATCCCCAGATATTTGCATCTAAAGTTTCTATAGGGTAAGTACGGTAAAACATAGGACTTGCAATACTTGCAGCATGGATTATCAAATCAGCACTATGAGCATCTTTTAAAAGATCGATTTTATCATTTATAATATCAAATTTATGAAGCTCTAAAATATCAGAATAATCAGTCGATAAGTGTTCTAACCATTTTGGCTTTCTAAGCATAAAGTTATCTAGTGCAATAATTTTTTTTATATTTAAGTCTTTTGAATATTTGACAAAAAAATTAATAAAATAAAATCCTAAAAAACCTGCACACCCTGTAAATAAAATTGTGGAGTTATCAAATTTTTGTTTTTCAATTTTGGCTAGAGAATTATAAATATACTCTAAATCCTCTATTACTATTGGATTATCTAAGCAATTATAAGAATTCATATTAATCTCCAACTTACTTTTGTTTTGCACAAAATTCTTGAATTTTGCATATCATATATTCAATCATTTCTTCACTCATCCCTGGATACACTCCAATCCAAAAACTATCATTCATTATTTTTTCTGTTACCTCTAAATTTCCTACCACTCTATAGTCTTTGTCCTTTTCTAAAGAATCAAAAGCAGGATGTCTTATAATATTACCCGCAAATAATGTTCTTGTTTGAATATTACATTCTTCCAAGAAACTAGTAAATTCGTTACGAGTAAATTTTACACCATCTTTTAGAGTAATCATAAAACCAAACCAACTTGGTTGAGAATTTGGCTGTGTTTCTACTAAGTGAAGTTCACTAAGATTTTTTAGTCCATTATATAATTTTTGATAATTTTTTTGTCTTTTTTCTATAAATTCAGGAAGCTTTTCAAGCTGAGCACAACCTATCGCAGCTTGCATATCTGTAGCCTTTAAGTTAAAACCAAAGTGAGAATATACATATTTGTGATCATACCCTTTTGGTAAACTTCCAAACTGCTGGGTAAAGCGACAACCACAAGTATTATCTTTTCCTCCTTTACACCAACAATCTCTCCCCCAATCTCTCATAGATAATATAATTTTTTTAAGCAAAGGATTGTTAGTATAAACAGCTCCACCCTCTCCCATGGTTATATGATGAGCTGGGTAAAATGAACTTGTACCTATATCTCCCCAAGTACCAGTATATTTATCATCATATTTAGAACCTAATGCATCACAATTATCCTCAATCAACCAAAGATTATTTTTATCACAAAACTCTTTAATAGCTTTAATATTAAAAGGATTGCCCAAGCTATGTGCGATCATAATCGCTTTGGTTTTAGAACTTAAAGCTTTTTCAAGTTGAGTTACATCAACATTAGCAAATTGTAATTCCATATCAACAAAAACAGGAACTGCTCCATATTGGACAACGGGAGCAATTGTTGTTGGAAATCCTGCAGCTACAGTTATAACTTCATCGCCTCTTTTAATTTGTCTTTCCTTTAGTAATGGCGAAGTTAAGGTATAAAAGGCTAATAAATTTGCAGATGAACCAGAATTAACTAAAAAGGCCCATTTTACTCCTAAAAAATTAGCAAGATTTTTTTCAAACTGCTCAGAGTATCTTCCAGCAGTGAGCCAAAAGTCTAATGAACTATCGATTAAATTCTCCATTTCTTTTTCGTCAAAAACACGCCCTGCATAATTTATTTTAGTTTTTCCTTCTATAAACTGAGTTTGTTTGTTTGCATGATATAATTTATAATACTCTTTAACTTTATTTAAAATATCTTGTTTTAATGTATCAGAATTCATTCAATCCCCTTTATTTTTAATTGTTCCATAAAGCCCATGGAGCTTTATTTTCCATCCACATTTTTGTAAGATCGTTTTTATCTTTTAAAGTATCCATACATTTCCAAAAACCATGATGTTGGTAGCTATAAAGCTCACCATCTTGAGCTAAATTTTTTAATGGTGCTTGCTCAAAAACTGTCATATCGCCTTCTTTGATATAGTCAAACACCTTAGGTTCGCATACAAAAAAACCACCGTTTATCCATCCTGCATTATTTAAACTAGCATCACCTTTTGGTTTTTCTGTAAAACTTTTTATACGATTTGTTGGATTATCAATATCCAAAGCGCCAAATTTTCCCTCAGGAAGCACAGAAGTCATTGTGATAGCTTTACCGTGATTTTTATGAAATTTTATTAGTTCATTGATATTTACATCACTAACACCATCACCATAAGTAAGCATAAAAGTCTCATCGCCCACATAATCTTTAGCATGCAAGATCCTACCACCTGTCATAGAATCTTGCCCAGTATAAAGCATAGTTACTCTCCATGGTTCATGTCTAGTATTATGAATTTGAACAGAATTATCTGACATATCTACCGTTATATCACTATATTGTGTATAGTAGTTTATAAAATAATCTTTTATAATATGCCCTTTATATCCCGTTAAAATAATAAAATCATTAAACCCATAATGACTATAAATTTTCATTATATGCCATAAAATAGGTTTTCCACCTATTTCTACCATAGGTTTTGGCTTTAAACCCGTTTCCTCAGAAAGCCTTGTTCCAAGACCACCTGCTAAAATCAATACTTTCATTTATATCCTTTCTTAATGATAACTCACACACTACCTATCGCATAAAGTTGTATAATACCTACTATTTTTTCATCTTGAATGACAACTATTTCTTTGATTTTATGTTTTAGCATAAGCTCTTCTGCCTCACTTGCCATAGCACTTGCTTCTATGGTTTTTGGACTCTCACTCATGATTTCTTTAGCTTTAAAATCAAATCTTGGCTTATCATTTGCTCTTAATGCTCTTCTTAAGTCTCCATCTGTGATGATTCCAACTAGTTTTTCATTCTCAAGCACTATACAAAGTCCTAACTTACCACTAGTCATCACATCAACTAACTCATTAAATTCACTCTCAGGGCTTACTATAGGTAGATTATTTGACACCATCAAATCACCCACCCTAGTTAAAAGCTTTCTACCTAAACTACCCCCTGGATGAAATAAAGCAAAATCATCAGGTCTAAATTTCCTTGCCCTCATTAAAACCACTGCTATAGCATCACCCATAGCTAAAGTAGCCGTAGTAGATGAAGTTGGAGCAAGCTGAAGCGGGCAAGCTTCTTTTTTTACTGCTATGTTTATAAAAATATCAGCTTGTTTAGCTAGGGTAGAGTTTTGATTTCCTGCCATGACAATTAAAGGAATTTTTCTTTTTTTAATCACTGGTATGAGTTTTAAAACCTCTTCAGTTTCTCCTGAATTTGAAATAGCTAAAAGCACATCCTCACTTGTGAGCATACCAAGATCTCCATGCAATGCTTCACCCGGATGCATAAAAAAGCTTGGAGTACCTGTGCTAGCTAAGGTTGCAGCTATCTTAGCTCCTATATGGCCTGATTTGCCCATGCCACTTACTACACATCTGCCTTTAATAGATAAAATCAACTCAACTGCTTTATTAAAATCTTCATCTAAGTTATCACATAAATCTAAAATCGTTTTTGATTCTATCTCAAAAACTTCTTTGGCTATTTTAATCGCATCGATTTGACTCATCTAAATTCCTATATATTTAACACTACATTAGTTGCAATAGCTATTTGATATAAAATTTGTGTTAACATGCTAAAGATTTGTAAATTTTGACTATCTACTTTTGGTAAAACTAAAATAGAATCTCCCGCTTTGATATCTGCTGAGCTTCTACCGCTGTATTTAGTTGCTTTACCATTAGCATTAATTACTAAAACCCTTGATATATCTGCTCTATCGCTAAAACCACCTGCTAGGTTGATATAATATCTTAATTTTTCTTTATCCATATACACAAATGCACCTGGTATAGAAACTTCACCTTGAACTAAAACAAGATTATTTTTACTAGGTACATTCACCACATCGCCTTCTTCTAATACTATAGAATTATACGCTTTGACATTATCTATAACGATTTGCCCTTTTGGCTGAGCTTGCTTTGCACGCGCAATAAATTCTAAAATCGTTTTAGCTTGAGTAGCTCTAATGCTAGCTTGCTCAGCATTAACCGAAGAGCTTGTTAGAGCTAGTGTTTCAAGCTCTTTAAGCTGGGCTTCAATAAGTTGTTTTTGGGTAGCTGCTACACTTTTTCTAAAAACTTGCAAGGCATTAATGTTTGATTGATCATTAACTGTAATCATTTTAGCAAGTTCAGCTAAGGTTGTGCCTTTTTTTATCACCACCGAATGTAAACCACTATGCTCACCTTCTATACTAATGCTAATATTTTGCGCAGTATAATCAGGTCTAAACTCTATCTCATCACCATTATATAATTTCACGCCTAAAAACTGCTTTTTGCTGTAAGCATCTACATGTAATTTATGATCATCTCTATAGCTTTTTACCACAGCATTAGTTACTATAGGCTTAGCTCCTGCAACTTTTGCTATATCTTCTAAATTTAAAATATCATTACTGAGCTCAAATCTAAAAGGTTTTTGCACATCTCCTTCTACAAAAACATACTTTTGCACACTACCTACTAAAATCACATCGCCCATTCTAAAAGGGAAAAGATCAAGCTGACCTTTAAGTAAAAAGTCATATAAATCTACCTTTTTAATGACTTTATTATCTCTTAAAATTTGAATATCTCTAAAACTACCATATTCTAAATTAATACCACTAGCTTTATCTAAATACTGTATGATAGAATCTGAACTTAGTCCTTGATAAAGACCTGGTTGATTTACATTTCCTGTAACAAATACCGATACATTTTGATAAATATCCATATCTGCATATACATAGACATTGCTTTTATAGATTTTATTAATAGCTTTTGTAATAACTTGTACCAAAGCACTATTTTTCACACCCAAAAGATTAATTGCTCCTACTTTTGGTATGAAAATATTTCCTTGAGAATCTACTGTTAAAGTTTGTATAAACTCTACCGCACCCCAGATTTTTACATTAATCCTATCGCCTACTGCTAGTTTATAATCAGGGTTATAAACATGTTGAGTAAATTTAGTAAAATTACCATTAAATAAATGTGCACCAAAAACTTTAGTTATCGAAGCTTGAGTTTGATTAAAATCACTTTGGTTATTATCATAATTTATAATTTGTGGCTCTAAAGATGGAGCTAATGGTTGATTTTGAATTTTTGCAATTTGAGAAACATCTACCGCAGAAAATAAAAACAAAGGTAAAAGTAAAAATAAAAATATCTTTTTCATTAGTATCTATGCTCCTCTATAATCATTTTAATAAATTTAACAATTCCATAAATCAAAGATAAAATCATAAAAGCTGTGAGTATATTATACAAAGCTTCTGGGTATTTAGCACTTTGAGGTAAACTTGGACTTTGCACTATAACCACTTGTTTTATCTTTCTTAAAGCTTCTATCCTAGCGCTCTCATAAGCTTTTAATGCAGCTGTGTAAGCACTTTCTGCAAAACCTGCTTCTATAGTCAGATCTTGAAATTTAGCCGCAAGATCATTAAGTTTTTGAGAAGACTTTGGGGATGAAACTTTAGATTTTTCTTTTTGAAGTTGTTTTTTTAAAGCTGTGATTTCACTTTTTATAGTAACAATTTGCGGTGCATTATCATTTATATAACTTTGCATCATCAAAAGCTCAGCTTCTTTAGCTGCTATTTTTGATTCAAGTTCGGCTATGAGTTTTAGAGTGCCTTCTGCTTGTTTGAGTGGATCAAATACTCCATATTTATTTTGAAAAGCTAAAAGTTCATCTTTAGCCTTTTGATATCTTTTTTTAAACTGCAAAAGCTCTTCTTCGGCAAATTGCATTTGATCTCTTGCGGCTTTATGTGAAATTTCATTGATAAATTTTTCACTTTCTTTAACTATAGTTGAAGCTATTAAATGTGCACTTTGCGGGTCAAAACCTTCAACTTCTACACGCAAAAGCCCATTGGCTGAGTTTTCTTGAATAATCTTAACACGATTTTGATAATACTTTAAAAAATCCTCTTGGTCAGCCGATGAAGAAATACTATAAAAAAAATCAAGTTTTTGTTTTTGATATAACTCACGAATTTGAATTTTTTCTTCTAAAATATTTAACATATCTAAAGAATGAATGTAAGATTTTAAGAAAGTTATATCCTCGCTTGAAAAAGAATTATTAGTCAAAAATGCAGCAATTCCGGTGATAGCTCCGCTATCTCCTGTGGTTGATTTCACACTTAAAATACTTTCACTCACATAACGATTTGCTGCTATAAAAACATAATAAAATACAACAAATGCTGTCAAAATTAACACTATTTTAAAAGAGTTAAGTATCTTTAAATTTTTAAACTTTTTTAATAAATCATTTTGCATTTATTTTTCCTTGATACACCGCTATACCCTCATCTACATCATCATATATAGTAGCTTGTCCATCTTGCATGAATATAATTTTATCACACCATTGTTTAATTTCAGCTACATTATGTGAAACCATGATGACTTTTGACTGACTTAATTTTTCTTTATAGATTTTAGAGCTTTTTTCTCTAAATTTAGGATCTCCCACAGCACCTGCCTCATCAATTAAATAATAATCAAAATCAAAAGCCATACTTAAGCCAAAAGATATTCTAGCGCTCATACCTGCTGAATAAGTATTCATAGGCTCATCAAAAAACTTACCAAGCTCAGCAAAATCTTCAACAAATTTAATCTTTTCTTCTAAAGCCTTTCCTTTGTAACCGTATACTCTAGCTACAAAGCGCGCATTGTCCCTTGCTGAGAGTCTGTGTTGAAATGCACCTGCCAAGCCTAGAGGCCAAGAGAGTTTTTTATTGGTTATAATCTTACCCCTATCAGGAAGCAATGACCCGCTTAAAAGTTTCATTAAGGTAGACTTTCCAGCACCGTTACGCCCCATTAAACCTATGCTACAATTTTCAGGAAACTCAAAACTTAAATTTTTAAAAACATAATGTCTTTCACCATTGCGTAAAGGAAAAGATTTTGTTAAATTAACTAATTTTATCATCGTACCGCTATCAACTTTTCTCTAGTAAAATAATAAAAAAACAAACCAAAAAACAAAATCACACTCAAACATATAATAGGATAGTAGTAATTATAATCATCAAGTAATGGATAATTTTGAAAAAAATTATATTTTAAAAGCTCCATAATATGTAAAAGTGGATTATAATATAAAATATCTAAAATAGGTTTTGGAACTATCCATACTGGAAATACTACTAAAGCTGTCCAGTATAAAACTATATTTAAATAATTTAAAGCCATTTTTAAAGGCTCTGCAAAATGTCCTGCTATAGCAAAACACATCCCCATAGCAAAACCAAATACCACAAGTAAAAAAAGCGAAAACATCACTTCTAAAAAATGTTTAGGTATAACTTGCATATGCAAAAACCAACCTGCTAAAAACATCACACAAATAAAAATAGTAAAATAGATACAAAACTCGAGCAATGCTCTTGCAATAAAAACATGTATAGGTCTTACTGGCTTATAAGCATATAGCGCCAAATTTGCACCTATACCATTTAAAAGTTGTGTAATAATGCTTCTAAACATAAAAAAAGGTATAATCCCTACTGCTAAAAATAAAAAGATAGAAACACCCTCAGGCATGATTTGATGATGAAATTCTCTAATAGCTGATACAATAGAAGTAATTACCAAAACAACCATCATAGGCTCACCGATTACCCAAAAATAGCCCAAATATTTATTAATACCAAATCTTGTCTTTAGCTCTCTAAAAAATAGAGCATGTATGACATTAAACATATTTTTAGCAAACCTTTTTAAATTTTCAAAATTTTTATATTATACTTTTTTATCTTATATAATATTTAACAAGGTTTAAAAATGAAAAGAAATTTCTTTGAAGAATTAGAAAAAATTTTATATCATAAAGATATTTTTAAAAAGATTGAATTATTTAATGAATTTTATGAAAATTTTAAAGCTAATTTGTATGATTTTAATCATTCCCATGAGGCGATCATTTGTGAAAACTCACAAGTTAAAATCCTTCATCCTATGAAAATAAGGCGTCCAAAAGAAGCAAATAGCACTTTGTCTTTAGCTAAAATCTTACATTCAGTTGCACATATAGAATATAGTGCTATAAACTTAGCCTTGGATGCTAGTTATAGATTTAAAAACCTACCATTGAAATTTTACCAAGATTGGCTTGAGGTAGCTGATGAGGAAATTAAGCATTTTTTACTTTTAGAAAAAACTTTAAATGAACTTGGTTTTAAATATGGAGATTTCCATGCTCATGATAATCTTGAAAAAGCCTTATTCTTAACCAAAGATAATCTTGCTCATAGAATGGGCATAGTGCATAGAGGACTTGAAGCAAAAGGACTTGATGCTAATCCTTTTGTTTTAGAAAAATTAAATACAACCAATCATCCTATAAAAAGTTTATTTGGTGAAATTTTTACCATTATATTAAATGATGAGATTAAACATGTAAATAAAGGAGATTTTTGGTGGAATTATGCAAAAAATGAAAATGATAACTACCTTGATCTTTGTGCTAAATATAAGGAATTTAATCTTTTAGGAAAAGTATATAATAAAACAGCTAGAATTCAAGCAGGATTTAACGAAAATGAACTTCAAGAATTAGATGATTTTTATAATAGAAAATGAATGGTGGTTAGAGGCAGAATCGAACTGCCGACACGCAGATTTTCAGTCTGCTGCTCTACCGACTGAGCTATCCAACCACTGAATTGAAGTTGTAATTATACAATAGTTTTTTTAAAAAAAGTTGAAATTTGCATAAAAATGCAAATTATTCAGAAAAAGCTCCAAATTTAAAGATTTTTTGCATTCTTAATGCTGCTAATTCACGTTTATCATATTGTTCTAATTCTTCTATAGCTTTTAAGACATAATCACTTAAATTTTTAATCGCATTTTCTTTATCTCTATGAGCTCCACTCATTGGCTCTTCGATGACATCATCGATCAAACCTTGGGTTTTTAAATCATCAGCAGTTACTTTCATGGCTTTAGTAGCAGCTTCACTTTTTGATGGATCATTCCATAAAATAGCAGCACAACCCTCAGGTGAAATCACAGAAAAAACTGAATTTTTCATCATAGCAAGTTTATCAGCTACTCCTATAGCCAAAGCACCACCACTTCCACCTTCGCCTATAACTACTGCTATAGTGATTGTTTTAAGAGCGCTTAATTCATATAAATTTCTAGCTATAGCCTCACTTTGACCACGCTCTTCAGCACCCACTCCCGGATAAGCACCTGGAGTATCCACTAAAAATAATACTGGTATGTCAAATTTTTCAGCCATTTTTGCTACTCTTAGAGCTTTTCTATAACCTTCAGGATGAGGCATACCAAAATTTCTATGAAGTTTATCTTTAGTACCTCTACCTTTTTGCTCACCTATAACAATAATTTTTTTACCACCTATATAACCTGCATAACACACAATAGCAGGATCATCTCTAAAAGCACGATCACCATGAATTTCATAAGCATCACTTAATATAGCTTGAATATAATCAAGCGCATAGGGACGATCAGGATGTCTTGCAAGCTGCAAGCGTTGGTAATCGCTTAAATTTTTATAAACTTTTTGAGTTTCTTTTTCAAGATTTTTTTCTAAAATTTTTACCGCTTCATCATCGCCTTTGATTTTAGCATTTGCTAAATCCTCATCAATTTGCTGAATATTTTTTTCAAAATCTAAATAAGAAGCCATATTAATCTACTTTTTTGAAAATCACACAACCATTTGTTCCACCAAAACCAAAAGAATTGCTCATTACTACATTAACTTCACTTTTTCTTGCAGTATTTGGTATATAGTCAAGATCGCAATTTTCATCTGCTACGATTTGATTGATAGTTGGTGGTAATATACCTTGATCAAGTGCCATTAAAGAAATAACAGCTTCAATTGCTCCAGCAGCACCTAAGCAATGCCCCGTTTGACCTTTTGTAGAGCTAACTAAAGGAATTTGATCCTTGAAAAGCTCTTTAATAGCTGCCGTTTCATTTTTATCATTTACCGGAGTAGAAGTTCCGTGCGCATTAATATAATCTACCTTTGGATTTCCTGCCATTTTTAAAGCTTTTTTCATAGCACGCAATGGCCCTTCTAAAGTAGGCGAAGTGATATGATGCGCATCTGCACTTTCACCAAAACCTACCAACTCAGCATAAATTTTAGCTCCACGCTTTTTAGCAGCCTCATACTCTTCAAACACTAAAGCACCAGCACCCTCGCCCATTACAAAACCATCTCTTTCTTTGTCAAATGGTCTTGAAGCTTTAGCTGGATCATCATTTCTAGTAGAAAGAGCTTTCATAGCAGCAAAGCCACCTATACCTACAGCACAAATGGCTGCTTCAGCGCCTACTACAAGCATTTTATCTGCATTACCCAAAGCTATGCTTTTATAAGCTTCGCCTATAGCATGAGTTCCTGCCGCACAAGCAGTTACGCATGAGATATTTGGTCCTTGTAATCCATGTTCGATCGAAATAATCCCGCCAAGCATATTAACTAAAGCTGATGGTATGAAAAAAGGAGTAATTTTGCGTGGTCCACGCTGTGCACAAGTAACAGAATTTTTTTCTATATTTGGTAAACCACCTATACCAGCTGCTGAAACTACACCAAATTCTTCTTTGTTTAAAGTTTCATCAAATTTAGCATCTTCCATAGCTTCTCTTGCTGCTTTAATACCAAGTTGTATAAAACGATCTATTTTTTTAACCTCTTTAGCATCACAAACACTTAAAGGATCAAAATTTTTCACTTCAGCAGCAATTTGCACTGGAAAATCAGTGGTATCAAAAAGAGTGATTTTATCAACGCCGCTTTTACCATCACAAATCGCTTTAAATGAGCTATCTTTGTCTAAACCAAGAGCATTGATCATTCCTATACCTGTTACTACAACGCGTTTCAAACCGCACTCCTTATTAAAATTATTTTTGAAGATTTTCTATATAATTAACAACATCTTCGATTTTTACTAGTTTTTCAGCATCACTGTCTGGAATTTCTACATCAAATTTTTCTTCTAAAGCCATAACTAATTCAACAACATCTAAAGAATCTGCACCTAAATCTTCAATGATTTTAGATTCCATTTTAACTGCATCTTCATCAACACTAAGTTGCTCAACAACTACTTTTTTTACATCATCAAAAATTGCCATTTTTATCTCCTAGTTTAAAAAATTAAACCACATTTTACAATAAAAAAATAAATTTCTTGTTTAAAAAGTCAAAAATTAAAGATTATTACGAAAAATTTAACTATCTGTGTTTAAATAAAAGCTTAATTTTTAACAAAGGAAATTGATGCTTTTGGATAAACTTATAAATGAAAATAAAAAAACTTGGGATCAATATATCCATCATGAATTTGTAAAAAAACTTCAAAATGGCACTTTAGAAAAAGATATATTTTTATTTTATCTTAAACAAGATTACATCTTTTTAAATAATTATGCAAAGTGTTATGCCCTACTTGCTTTAAATGCGAACAATACTAAAGAAATTCATTTTGCCATTAAAAATCAAAACTACACTTTAGAAGGAGAATTAGAACTTCATAGAAGTATTTTAAAGCTAGGTATTGATGTAGAAAAACTAGACTATAAAGATGAAAGTTTAACCAATATTGCTTATACAAGGTACTTACTAAGTGTGGGACAAAATGGAGATTATTTGGATATGCTATGTGCTTTGAGTGCTTGTGCTATAGGTTATGCATATATAGGAGAAGAAATTTATAAAGGACTTAGTGAAAAAAGCTTAGAAAATCATCCTTACAAAGAGTGGATTTTAACCTATGCGGGAAAAGAATTTCAAGATGAAATCAAAGAATTTAAAGACTTTTTTAATTCTTATACCGATAGCATTAGTGAAGAAAAATTTAAAAAATTAAGTGAAATTTTTTACACTACCATAAGACTTGAAATAGCTTTTTGGCAACACTCCTTAGAGCAAAAAATGGAAATTTAATCATCATAAAGATGATTAAATTATCAATTTAGCAATATTGATCCCTATAAATGCAACCAAATACGCACATAAAGATGTAAATATAAAAAGATACCATGCATATTTTTTATTTCCTGCTTCTTTAGCAAAAACTATAGTTGCTGCAAAGCAAGGATTATAAATCATAACAAAAAGTATAAAAGCTACTGCTGTACTAAGAGGGATGTTTTCTCTTATAGCTTCTTGTAAATTTAAACTTGTCTCATCAACTTCATCACCTAAAGAATAAAGCACACCCATAGTAGAAATCATCACTTCTTTAGCCGCTAAACCACTCACCAAAGATACACTAAGTTTCCAGTCAAAGCCAAGTGGTGCAAAAATAGGCTCTATTGCTTTACCAAATTGTCCAAGATAACTATTTTCTATCTGAAGCTCTTGAGTTAAAGTATCTTGAGCATTATTTTCTTGTGCAGGAAAATTGCTCGCAAACCAAATAAGCAAAGAAGCTATCAAAATAAATGTTCCTGCTTTTTTTAAATACATTTTTGCTTTGTTAAACACCATAAACCATACTAAGCTCCAATTTGGCATTCTATATTTTGGCATTTCCATTACAAAAGGTTCATCTTGTCCTCTAAAAGCACTCATTCTTAAAATCTTAGCTGCAATTAAGCCCAAAAACGCACCC